>NZ_JACJPZ010000001.1:0-170919 GCF_014696335.1 Dolichospermum sp. FACHB-1250 | reverse complement strand
ATTACAGCTAACGGTCACGGTTCTAGACAATCTTGCCGAACCGACAAGTACGGTTTTCCGAGTAGGCACGTACCGAGAGAAAAAATACATTTTGGTTTTCAAACTGGCGATATCGCTAAAGCAGTTGTCACCACGGGTAAAAAGATTGGTACTTATGTAGGAAAAGTGGCTATTCGTTCAACTGGTAGTTTCAATATTTATATTAAAAATGGATTGATTCAAGGAATATCACATAAGTTTTGTAAACGCATTCACGCAAAGGATGGTTATTCGTATGCAGTATAAAAGATTTGTTAATTGCTCAACTGTCCCTCTCGCTGTTTGTGCTGACGCACAAAATTACTCAAGGGACATTTCACAATTAACCCTCCATTCCTCCCATCACCAAACTGAGTACAGTTTTGGTGGGGGTCTCCTGGAGGAGGTTTAAATGAAGGCAAATTCCTATATTTAAAAAGCAAGTATTTAGGGGGTTGAATCAACAAAAGTCTCAAATCCCCGACTTGTTCCTTAATCATCTCAATAATTGGTGAATTAATGCTATAATCGAGCTATTTAGTTTTTCTATATCTGTTGTGCTTTGTAAGTTGACTAAGTAAGGAGGTTAAAGGAAACTTATGTTATTAGAGATCCGTCTCTTTTGATATTGTCATCATCTCACTTAGAAAATGAATAGAAGGGTTAATTGAATTTCCTTTGGTCTTGACAAATTTTTCTTTGTTTCCCATTATTAGTAGACTTGATCATGTTTTATGGTTCTATTTTTTCTCTGTTTAGTTGTTATAAATTGCAGATTTTTTAGTAGGGAGAATAACCTGCTTTCTTTATGTCAGCAGTTGACAGTGGTGGGTATTTTTTATTGACATTGGCGACTAGAAGTGGCGGGCTATACAGACAAAACCCTGGATTTTTCCTTAGTCCAGGGTATGACTAAGCTTGTTTAAGTATTGACGCTGTTTGTCTAGTAGGGATTTATAATCGCTGATAGTTTTTCATAAATTTCTTGCTCTCAAGTCAAGGAGAATAATGGAAATAGTGTGACAAATTATCAAATTTTTGAGATATTTAAAGATATTAATTTGATATTCACTAATTCAATAAATATAAATCAGGAGAAAAGAACTGTGAAATTAGAGTGGTTGCTACCCGGTACTTTTGGAAGTATACTCATGCTATCGTCGCCGAGTTTAGCCACAACCCTGGAATCTTGGCGATTTGACCCCAATCAAAACCTGTTAGAAATTAATACAAGTGGTGGTGTCCAACCACAAGCACAGCTAATTTTTAGTCCCACTCGCTTAGTAATTGATTTACCGGGTGTGAAATTGGGACGTTCTCAGTTAACCCAACCTGGTAGAGGAGTGCGGGAAATTCGCATTGGCCAGTTTGACGAACAAACAACACGGATAGTTTTAGAATTGAGTCCTGGTTATACCCTAGACCCTAATCAGGTAAAATTTGTTCCTAAACGTGCTAATCGTTGGGCTGTACAATTACCGAAATTAGAAAGGGAGTCTCTATCACCCCAGGGGGAAAATCCTGAAAATACTACTAATAATAATTACAATCTAGCTAATATCGTCCCCCAATCTAAACCTGACTTTTCACCAATAGCGAGTAGTAGTGGGGGAAAAACTCAGTTGGAGAATTTACAAATTACTGGTGACGGCTTTTTTGTTCGCACTAATGGCGGTAGTCCTCAAACGAGAATCATCAGAAGCCGTGATAAAACTACTATATTTCTTGATATCCTGGATACAACTTTATCACCAAATTTAACTCCAGGAAATTTAGCAGTTAATAAATACGGTGTTTCCCGTATTGAATTTACTCAATTGCGAACGACACCAACATCTGTGCGTATGACCTTGAGGGTAGAGGAAAATAGCCCTGACTGGCGAGTAACTTCCAGTAGCAGTGGTTTAGTTCTGCTTCCTAGCAGGGGAGTTGTGAGTTTACCTGAAAATGAGAATCTGCCGCCAAGTATAAATAATAACGGCAATAACGGCTCGACTGCAACCATTGAATCTGTAGAAATTGTTAATAATGGCACACAATTACTCATTAAGTCCGACCAAGCTGTATCTGCTACCACTGGTTGGGATAGAAAATCTGGTTTATTTCGCATTACCATTCCCAACGCTAAGTTAGCCCCGGAGGTCAAAGGTCCAACTTTTGAGACAAATAGTCCCATTCTCAAACTCCGTCTTCAACCCCAACCGCCAAATACTGTGGTGATTTTTATTCAACCTGCATTAGGTATTAGCTTTGGCGCGATTAATCCAGCCGGAGACAACCTGTTGGCTTTAAAACTGCAAGGATCTCGTCTGATTAGACCACCTCTGAGCTTACCACCTTTATCACCACCAAGGCAAGAACTACCTGACTTAAATTCAAAACAGCCAGAAATCAGACCTCAGACCCCAGTTCCCAAAGGAAAATTAGTAGTTATAATTGACCCCGGACATGGTGGTAAAGATTCAGGTGCGGTTGGTATCGGGGGAGTGCAGGAAAAGAATGTTATTTTACCTATTGGGAAAAGGATTGCTGAAGTTTTGGAACAAAACGGTATTCAAGTGATTATGACTAGGGATTCTGACTATTTTGTGACTTTACCGGGAAGGGTAACTATGGCCCAACGAGCTAAAGCTGATGTATTTGTGAGTATCCACGCTAATTCAGCAGGTGCGAATCGTCCAGAAGTTAACGGGTTAGAAACCTATTATTATGACAGTGGTCTAACATTAGCTCGCATTGTCCATAGTAAAATTCTGCAAAGTCTCAATGTTAAAGATAGGAATGTACGGAAAGCTAGATTTTATGTGCTTCGCAAAAACTCCATGCCGTCAATTTTAGTAGAAACTGGTTTCGTAACTGGTAGAGAAGATGTTGCTAATCTCAATAGTCCAGCTTATCAAAATCAAATGGCAGATGCGATCGCCCAAGGGATTCTTCAGTATTTAAGATCCAGATAAATAGTAATTTGCAACACTCACCACCAGATATGATCACCAATGCCAGAAAAATTGTCAGAAAAATAAATTTGCTCAAAAAATCCCAAAAATAAAATTATATGCTAAAATACTACGCCATTAGCCGTGTCTTATGGTAAAGCAACAATCTTGGACTTGAGCAAAGTCAAAGTTGAGGCGGTGATAGTGTGAAGATTAGCCCCTAAATTGAGATATTGAATCATGATAAATGCAAATCAGGAGAAAGGATTGTGAAACTACATTGGTTAATACCCAGCACTTTTGGCGCGGTTTTCATGCTATCTTCGCCTGCTTTGGCTGGAAAATTGGAATCTTGGCGGTTTGATCCTAATCAAAATCGGCTGGAAATTAATACATCTACTGCTGTCCAACCCCAAGCCCAACTGATTTTTGACCCGACTCGCTTGGTAATTGACTTACCAGGGACAGAATTTGGTCGTCCACAATTAATACAAGAAATTGGTGGCCAAATTCGCGCTATCCGCATTGGGCAATTTGACGCACAAACAACGCGCTTAGTTGTAGAACTTGCCCCTGGTTACACCTTCAACTCTGCGCAAATCAAATTTGTTCCCACAAATGGTAAACGCTGGATAGTAGAATTACCGAATCCAGAAGTTATTTCTGGGCATACTAGAGAACCATCAACACGCTCATCCTTAGATCAATCATCTCAATTATCTCAATTATCTCAATTATCTCAAGCTACACGCTCTCCCAACAGTATTTACAACGTAGTCACAAAAAATCCCGTTACCCCGTCTAAACAGGTAACTCAAATCGAGAAATTACAAGTCACAGGAGATGGTTTTTTTGTGGGCGTAGGGGCAAACTCCCCGTGGTTGTCCGGTAATGCCCAATTGCAAGTCAATCCCAGTCTTGATAATCGCTCTGTTAATATTGATATCCTTGGTGCGGTTTTATCACCAAATATGGGACAAAGTGACCTATTAATTAACCGCTATGGTGTCCGGCGCATCCAATTTAGCCAATTACCAAGTAGTCCGTCTGCTGTTCGCATGACCTTGCAGTTAGATAACACTAGTCGCAATTGGCGAGCAATAGCTAGTGGTAATAGCGGTTTTATCGTCATACCAGATCGTGTGACTAAGTTATCTAATAACTATCAATCCTCTACACCATCAGTTAGTGACTCCCCTGCGACTATTCAATCTGTAGAAATAGGTGCAAATGGCAGACAATTACTAATTCGAGCCGACCAAGCTATATCTGCTACTAGCAACTGGGATAAAAGCTCAGGTCTATTTTGGATCACTATTCCTAATGCTAAGTTAGCTAATCAGGTCCAAGGTCCTACTTTTAATACCAATAGCCCTATTCTCAAAGTCCGTCTTCAACCCCAAGCTCCCAATACCGTAGTTGTTCTTGTTCAACCTGCGTCTGGTGTTAGCTTTGGCGTACTGAATCAAGTCCCCTCTAGTTTGTTAGCACTACCATTACAAAGTACTCTCCGCCCTCAAGTCCCTGAGATTACACCTCCTGTCGCGCCTACACCACCATTAAATACCCCGGATTTGATCACGGATTTATCCCAAACCGTTAAAACACCTTTTGGCCAGCCACCTCTACCAGTCCCTAAAGGAAAGGTTTTAGTAGTTATTGATCCGGGACATGGTGGTAAGGATTCTGGCGCTCCTGGACTCGGTGGGTTACTAGAAAAGGATGTTGTTTTACCTATTAGCACAAAATTGGCTAGAATCTTAGAGCAAAATGGTGTGCAGGTGGTACTGACTAGAGATGCTGACTTTTTTGTGGAACTCCAAGGACGGGTAGATATAGCCAAGCGTGTCAATGCTACTGTGTTCGTCAGTATTCACGCTAATTCCGTGGACAATCGCCCTGATGTCAATGGCTTAGAAGTCTACTATTATGACAGTGGTTATGGTTTGGCAGAAACTGTTCGTCAAACTATTCTCCAAAATATTAGTACCTTGAATAATCGAGGAACTCGTAAAGCTAGGTTTTATGTGCTGAGAAAAAATTCTATGCCTGCTATTTTAGTGGAAACAGGTTATATGACTGGTCGAGAAGATAATCCCCGTCTAGGATCATCAGACTATCAAACTCTTATGGCTGAGGGCATAGCTCGTGGTGTTCTCAATTATTTAAAACAACGCTAATCATTGCTAATCATTGCTAATCATTCATTATTAGTTGTTTATAGCATTTCCCATCCTCATTAGGTACAGGAATCAGGAAGTTCACTGCAGATAATTTTTTACTTCAGTGGACTAGGAAATGGTATATTTTTTTCTCTTTACCACTAACAACTAACCACTGGTCACTAACCACTAACCACAATCTAAATTAATATTTGCTGTGTATTCATCTTCTATTTTTGATAGTCATTTTCATGCTTTCTCCCGTCAAGAACCTCAACGCGCTCCTATTGGGGTATTTGATAGCGGTGTCGGTGGACTAACCGTACTGCGACAACTGTATCAGCAACTTCCCAATGAATCAATTATTTATGTGGGGGACACAGCCCGTCTTCCTTATGGTATTCGTTCTCAAACAGAAATTCTGCAATTTGTCCGGGAGATCCTGCGCTGGATGCAGCAGCAACGGGTTAAAATGGCAATTATGGCTTGTAACACCAGTTCGGCTCTGGCATTAGATATTGTCCGTCAAGAATTTGATTTCCCCATTTTAGGTGTGATTTTACCAGGTGCAAAGGCTGCTGTTGAGCAAGGGCAGCGCATTGGTGTTATTGCTACCCCAGCAACGGCTAAAAGCAATGCCTATCGGCAAGCTATTTTAGAAATTAAATCTCATGTCCAAGTTTGGCAAGTGAGTTGTCCAGAGTTTGTCCCTCTAATTGAGCAAAATCGCATCCATGACCCTTATACTACTGAAATAGCCAAAACTTATTTAGAACCTTTACTCCACCAAGAAATAGATACTTTAGTTTATGGTTGTACCCATTATCCTCATTTATCACCAGTTTTGCGATCGCTCCTCCCCACCCAGGTCAAACTAATTGACCCAGCAGTTCATGTTGTCGTCGCTTGCTCCCAAGAGCTAGATATGTTAGGTATTAAAAATACTCATCCACCCCTGCCTACCCGCTTCGCTGTCAGCGGTTGTCCGCAACAATTTACTCAGTCTGGTTTGCAGTGGTTGGGCTATACTCCGATGGTGGAACAGGTATGCTTTGCGGATGCCGTTGTCTCTTAAAGACGGGATTCCCTTTCCTCACAGGGTCAGAATAGGGAAGCACAAACAAAATTCGTCTATTGTTTCCCTACCCTGTGCTGGTTTCTTTCACCGACTATTCACTGCTTCGGTAACGTTCGCGGTTAATCCCCTCTGCTGCTTATAATTATCTCGTCCAATACTAGAATTAAATGAATCGCTTTGATGCACATCTTTTTTGCCTGTTCGCTTTGCCAATGCTAATAACAGGTATACACTGAATAAGTATCCAGCAGCTAAAATAAATATCATCATAGGCATATTTCCGTAAATCATTGTTCCACCATCTTTGATTGCTAAGGAATATAAAATTGCATACGAAACTAGCAAAACTCCAGTCAACCAAGTGTATTCTTGATGAATGTAGTTAGCTATACCAGAACAACCAGCAGAAAACCCGAATTTCTCTGGCCAATCCATTTATTTTCTTTAAAATCAACTTTCCCAGACCATACATCCGACAGCAGCCAAACTGCTAAGTAGCAATCTGTAACCGCGCTCATCAGCAGTTTACCTAGCCTGTGTTATTGACCTCACACCAATTTTAATAGATATACGCCGTTACTCAACGTGGGCTGAATACGTTGAGTTAGTTCCATGATTGGAAAAGCATAATTCAACTCAAAAGGTATGCTTGTCGCACAAAGTCTAAATAGGAATAACTTCCATCTTCTCTTGAGCGACGAGTTATTTTAGACTCACAACGCTATTGCGTAAAATCATCAGAAAATGGTTTTACTTAGGAAGTGAATAATCTCAAAAATTTAATATCTCTAGGTTTTAGCGTAACACAACCACCTTGAATTTGAAGCTAACTTCTAGACTAAATTTTAAATTTTTTTACTGTTGACAAGTAACTTAGATTAATCTATACTAAGTGTTATTTTATTAACATTGTATCTTCGATGATGACGATCTTTTTCGGGGAATTAGCACAAATCGAGCATTTTAAAATAACTTATTATTATAACATAATTCCAATCCGATATATAAATAACTTAATAGATATTAAAAATCAGATTACTGGAGGAAAACTTTGCGGTGACACTGGGTTATCTTAAAATTAAAGGATATGTAAACTTTCGTAAACTAAGCCAGAGTCCGCCCATCCATGACCCCAGCCACCTCCCTGTTTACCCCTGTGGAAGCAGACCTGCAAATACTAGCAAATAACCTTAAACAGCTAGTTGGAAATCGCCACCCCATTCTTTATGCCGCAGCCGAACATTTATTCGGTGCTGGGGGTAAGCGCATCAGACCCGCCATAGTGCTGCTTATATCGCGGGCGACTATGTTAAATACAGATATCACAGCGCGTCACAGACGATTGGCAGAGATTACAGAAATGATCCACACAGCTAGTTTGGTACATGATGATGTAGTAGATGAGTCAAACGTCCGGCGTGGCGTACCGACCGTACATAGTTTGTTTGGTAATCGCATTGCTGTGCTGGCGGGGGATTTTCTTTTTGCTCAATCCTCTTGGTATTTAGCGAACCTGAACAATTTAGATGTTGTCAAACTACTTTCAGAAGTAATTATGGATTTAGCGGCTGGGGAAATCCAGCAAGGGCTAAATCGTTTTGATGCTAGTCTTTCTACAGAAACTTACCTGCAAAAGAGCTATTACAAAACAGCGTCATTAATTGCCAACAGTTCTAAAGCGGCTGGACTAATTAGTGAAACATCCCTAGAAACTGCCGAACACTTGTACAGTTATGGTCGTCATCTAGGTCTTTCCTTCCAGATAGTAGATGATATTCTTGATTTCACCAGTTCAACAGACACCCTGGGTAAACCAGCCGGTTCTGATCTCAAAAGTGGCAACCTCACAGCGCCAGCTTTATATGCCTTGGAGGAAAAACCCGACTTAGAGGCCTTAATTGCCAGGGAGTTTGCCCAGAGTGGGGATTTAGAGCAGGCATTGGCGCTAATTCATGATAGTCGGGGTATTGAGCGAGCTAGAGAATTAGCTGCTCACCACGCCAAATTAGCCAATGAGCATATCAGCATTTTAGAGCCATCAGAATCACGCCAAGCCTTAATGGATTTAACTGACTATGTACTGAGTCGGCTCTACTAAAAAATTGAGGGAGATCTAAGATTTGGGATGTTGGGTGTTAAATCTCCACGCTTCCGAGTTGATTTCCCATCTTTTTTGAGTTTTTTCGGGTATTTAAGCAATCTGGGGAGGAACTTTTCTTGAGTGTCTAAATCTTTGTAGTTGTTGCCCAATTAGGGTTTCCAGTTCAGAGCGCCGCACTTCGACGGTATGGGTGATAATTCCTGGTGTTTCCAGGAAAACTATGCTGTGTAATGGTTTGAGGGCTACTAATTGGAACAAAAGGTGGGTAACATACATGGAGGCTGGCATCACTTGAGGGTCACGCCCAGCATCCGAGATCAGGGAAACATCCTGTATGGTAGGGAAAGCGTAAATAACTTGCTTTTCTATTCCTGGATTTGCGCGATTGCTCAACGTAGTTAAAACCCAATCCTGCTCAGAATTTTCGAGGATAAAGTATTGGTAGTGTTTTAACCTTTGGGCAATAGCGACTAATACAGGAGCGATTGATACCATAAGTTGTGGTGTCATACCATCCTGGGGTGCATTGTCTATCAGCAATTGAATTTGTGCTTCTAAATCCATCATGAATTGTTAATGACTTTTGGGTAATGGCTAAAAAATGAGGAAAGAATATCCCAGAAAATTGAGATTTACGAGTTCAATATTTTTTGGCGGCCACACCCTCAATATAAATTGGTTTGGGTTCAAGAAAAAAACCATGAAGCTAATATCCAAAGTCTAACAAGTCGTGTCCAAAATATGTTAGGGTCGTTTTGAGAACTGGGACTATGAATTCAGCCGCAATCGCAACTACTCAGGGGAAAATTTCTATCCGCGTGGAGGTCATCTTTCAATTCCTATTTAGGGAACTTCAACAGTCAACTAGGGCTTCGGAGCAAAATTGTCATGATGTATCCGTGAGAATTACTAACGAAGTCCTGCGGGTTTGTAATGAAAGTAAACGCATTCAAACTTCGGGGTCTGTAGAAAGTTCAGCCATGAGCCTAGCTAAACATCGCTTACAACAGTGTATCCGATACTATCAGTTAGGTTCAAGTCGTGGCAGGGTAGAACTCCACAGTACACTGAGTGCAATTGTTTACCGTTATATTAATCCCCCTCACAAGCAATTAAGCTATCAAGGGCGGTTGACTATCATTGAAGATTTCCTTCAGAGTTTTTATTTGGAGGCTTTAAATGCCTTTAGAAGGGAGAACCAACTAGGTCCGACCTATCGCCCCCAGACTCTATTGGAATTGGGAGAATACATGGCATTTACCGAGAGATATGGTAAACGTCGGATTCCCCTACCTGGAAGACAGCAACAATTAATTATTCTCCGGGCGCAAACTTTCTCAAAACAGCAACCTCCAGAAACAAGTGTAGATATAGAACAGGCTTCTGAAGGTGGTGGTGGTGAGTCTGATAGTTGTTGGGAAGAGCCGGCTATCCACCAATTGCGTTCGGCTATGGCTTCCCAGCCCGAACCGGAAGAAGATACCCTGCGGTCTGTTGTCATTACAGAATTAATCAATTATTTACAGGAAAAAGAACAATCTGACTGTGTTGATTACTTTACTCTTCGTCTTCAGGATTTATCAGCACCAGAAATTGAGTCAATTTTGGGTTTAACATCTCGGCAGCGTGATTACTTACAGCAACGGTTTAAATATCATTTAATTCGGTTTGCCCTTTTACATCGCTGGGAATTGGTACATGAGTGGTTAGAAGTTTCTTTACCCACTAATTTGGGTTTAACTCCGATTCAATGGGAAACTTATTTAGCCCAGCTAGATGATAAACAAAGGTCTATCTTAGATTTGAAGCAGCAAGGAAAACCTGATGAGCAAATATCTAAGACTGTAGGCTTGTCCATGGCACAATTACAGAAACGTTGGTTTAAGATATTAGAACAAGCTTGGGAAATTCGTAACTCCTTAGTTTCCGGATCTAGTGCATCTACCCATGAATGGTGACTTGTGAATCCTCATAAAATTATCAACTTCCTTGGGCATTGAAAAATCATAACTTCAATACCTACAGGTGTAGTTTGTGAGAATGTGACGAAACTGATGGGGTAGTCATTCGTCTCAAGACGGTAGCCTTTTAACGGTGAACTGAGCTTGACAAGAAAAGCCCCAAACCTTTCAATTGGGAGAAATTCCTACTGTGCAAGAACGTTTTCAAGCTATTCTTAAGCGTCGTTTACAAGACCAAATAGTAAAAAATCCCCCGTTGTTCCCCTGGGAAACACAATTGGGAGAATATCCTGACTGTGTAGAAGAACAATCTCTGGGATTAGTTCCCGTTTGGGGGTGGAGAGTCCACCAGTCTAAACTAAATTTGCCTATTCCCTTGCCTGATCAAGTTTTCTGGCAATTGTTAGCAAAATGTCAAGTTTTATTGACATCTTCCATACCTCTGGGAGCTAAATTAGTTCAGGTGGTAGAAAGTATGTTCCCCACGGATACCCAGTCAATTAATGATTTGGCTGCGTTAGTCCTGAGAAGCTCTTATCGTTCGGCAGATACCTTGACAGTGCCTAATATTGAGAGCGATTATTTTGATTTACTACCACGTCAGCAAATGGCGTTGTCGTTAATGGCAGCTAAACAACTGCTGGAAAATTTAACTTTGCCGATTTCATTGAATCAGCCTTTGGTAGAAAGACAATGGCTGACTACTGTGGGGACTCTGAATATTCGGGTAGAATTACGTAATTCAGGTAAATTTACGAGTTTAACGGTTCACGGTAAATTACCAACATCGGGGATTTTGCAACTTGAGGGTAATAATAGTCAAGAATTTGTAAAATCTGAGGCTTGCGAAATGCCAGTTATAGAATTGCAAATTGATGGAAGTCAGCCAACCTATACTTTAGCAGTGGAGTTACCAGAATTAGACCACCTGCCTTTATTCTTGGCTATTCAGGTGAAAATATAGCTAAATTGCCATATTTAGGAATTAGATAAGAGGGATGGCAACTGATGTATGATAATCTTGATTAATTTTCTGGTTTTAACCCTTCATTCTCTTTTGAAACATCAATATAAAATTAAGGACGTATTTAAAACCTATAAGCTTAAGTAGGACACTTATATTTTTAGAGATTCCACTGAGTGACAAACTTGTCTGCGGTGAAATTTCTGATTCCTGTTCCCAATGAGGATGGGAAATGCTATAATTTGATGTGCAGTTAAATAAATTAAAAATATATAGGAATCAAGCAGGGTTCCTGAATTAGTTGGCGTGGGGAGGAAACTCCTAACAGAGAAGAAGAGTAAAAGTGTGTACTGAGTATTGTATGGCTAGGACACGCAGGTTATCAAAAATCACATAGGATTTCTATATTACATAGAATATTTAACTAGGATCAGATATGAATGGCTATCTAACTCGCTAAAAATTCAGCTTCCTAGTAATTTAGCTATTATTGTTATTGTTGAGTATTAACTGACCAGAACTTAAGTAGGGTGCAAACTACATGGGACAAGGTTTTTTACAAATTGCTTTAACGCTATGTATTATAGTATTTATTACTCCAAAACTAGGAAAATACATAGCCAGTGTTTTCTTGGGAGAAAGGACAATCCTTGATCCTGTAATGAAGCCCATAGAGGCAATAATTTATATTTTAGGAGGTGTGAGTAAAAAAAATGACATGAAAGGTTGGCAGTATATCCGCGCATTACTATACAGTAACTTAGTCATGGGTGGTATAGTTTATGTCCTACTCTCTTGTCAGAAAGTTTTACCTTGGAATCCCAATGAACTGGGGGGGATAAGATGGGATTTATTATTACATACCACAATTTCCTTCCTGACCAACACCGACCAACAACATTACGCACCGGAAAATACCTTTAGTTATTTTAGTGAAACATCGGCTTTAGGCTTTTTGATGTTTACTTCAGCGGCTAGTGGATTGGTAGTGGGAATTGCTTTTATCCGGGGGTTAACGGGGAGAAAACTGGGGAATTTTTATGTTGATTTTACCCAGACTATCACTAGGATCTTACTACCTTTATCAATAATTGGGGCGATCGCTCTAATCATCACAGGTGTACCCCAAACCCTAGCCGGAACGCTGGAGGTAGAAACCTTGGAAGGAAGAATTCAGTATATAGCTAGAGGTCCAGTAGCCTCTTGGGAGATTATCAAAATGTTAGGGGAAAATGGCGGTGGCTTTTTTGCTGCTAATTCCGCTCACCCTTTTGAAAATCCCAATGGTGCTTCTAATTTGATAGAAATTATCGCTATGCTGGCCATTCCCACATCTTTAATTTATACCTACGGAGTATTTGCTAACAACCTGAAACAAAGTTGGTTATTATATTGGATGGTGTTTATAATCTTTGTTGTTCTTATTGGCGTTACAGCCACAGGAGAATTACAAGGAAACCCACTAATTAACAACGCTTTGAGATTAGAATTACCAAATTTAGAAGGTAAAGAAGTCAGATTTGATTGGGCGCAGAGCGCATTATGGGCAATTACAACCACTGCTACCATGTCCGGTGCTGTGAATGCAATGCACGATTCTCTTATGCCCAATGGGACATTTTCTAGCTTATTCAACCTATTTTTACAAATAATTTGGGGTGGACAGGGAATAGGAACTGCTTATCTCTTCATTTATCTAATTCTCACAGTTTTTCTGACTGGTTTAATGGTAGGGCGCACTCCAGAAATTTTTGGGCGCAAAATTGAAAAACGGGAAATTGTTCTTGCTAGTGTGGTGCTATTAATTCACCCCATAATGGTTTTAATTCCTAGTGCAGTGGCTTTAGCTTATCCTATATCTCTATCAGGCATTAGTAACCCTGGTTTTCATGGTATTTCCCAAGTGGTTTATGAATACGCTTCAGCCGCAGCTAATAATGGTTCTGGTTTAGAGGGATTAAATGACGGTACATTATGGTGGAATTTAAGTACAACTATCAGTATTTTTGCGGGACGTTATATACCAATTATTGCGTTGTTGCTATTAGCTGATAGTATGTCTGAAAAACAAGCAAGTCCAGAAAGCCGGGGAACTTTGAGAACTGATTCTTTATTATTTACCAGTATTACTGCTGGTGTCACTTTAATCCTAGGGATCTTAACATTTTTCCCGGTTTTAGCTTTAGGTCCCATCGCTGAAGGTTTTAAACTCGCTGCTGGTAGTTAATATAGATAAGACAATATAGCATTTCCCATCTCAGTTAGGTACAGGGATAAGAAATTAACCGCAGATAAATCTGTACTTCTGTGAACTAGGAAATGCTATAAGAAGATGAAGATAATTTTCCCTCTTTATTTCTTGTTTCTTGTTTCTTCTTCCTGACTCGGTGACTCCTAAAAAATTAGTTATATATGAATTCAAACGGAACTAATTCTAATTCTAAAGCCTCCCGTCCTCGTTATCGCCGTCAAAAACACAGAAAAACGCGGGTAACGAACAAAGGCCTTTATATTCGAGCAATTAGGGATGCCTTTATGAAATTGCATCCTCAATATGCTATCAAAAATCCGGTGATGTTTTTGGTATGGGTAGGAACAATTATCACCTTTTTTGTGACGATTTATCCCCAATTATTTGGACCGATAAACCAAAAAAACCCCTATTTATTTAACGGGCTGTTAACGGGAATTTTGCTGTTTACAATTCTATTTAGTAACTTTGCTGAAGCTGTAGCGGAGGGAAGAGGGAAAGCCCAAGCTGATACTTTACGTTCAACGCAGTCAGCTACTAACGCCAAAAAGATTGGTGTTGACGGGACAATTATAGAAGTTCCGGCCACCAGTTTAAACCGGGGGGATACTATCCACGTCGTATCAGGTGATATTATACCTGCGGACGGTGAAGTAATCATGGGTGTCGCGTCTGTGGATGAATCAGCGATTACTGGCGAATCTGCCCCTGTTCTCAAAGAATCAGGCTCGGATGTTGCTAGTTCTGTTACGGGAGGTACACGCATTATATCCGATGAACTAATTATTCGTGTCACGGCCGAAGCCGGTAAAGGCTTTATTGATCGGATGATTGCTTTAGTAGAAGGAGCAGAGCGTACTAAAACGCCTAATGAAATTGCTTTAACAGTATTATTAGCGGTTCTGAGCTTGGTATTTCTATTTGTAGTGGCAACTCTTCCCGCCTTTGCTTACTATGTGAATAGTCCTGTTAGTGTACCGGTTCTCATTGCTCTTTTAGTAGCACTTATACCCACAACTATCGGCGGTTTACTGAGTACCATTGGTATTGCGGGTATGGATAGGGTAGCTCAATTTAACGTCATTGCTACCTCTGGAAGAGCCATAGAAGCCTGTGGAGATATAAGTACCCTAGTTCTTGACAAAACTGGGACAATCACTCTGGGAAACCGTTTAGCAGAGGAGTTTATTCCTATCAATGGCCACTCAGTCATAGAAATTGCTAATGTATCTTTGGCAGCTAGTATCTTTGATGATACTCCAGAAGGTAAATCTATTGTCCGACTGGCAGAAAAGTTAGGTGCAAATTTTGATTTAGACCGCAACCAAGCCCAAGGGATAGAATTTTCGGCCAAAACCCGCATGAGTGGTACTAATTTACCTGGTGGTAGGGAAGTACGGAAAGGTTCAGTGGAAGCAATTAAAGGCTTTATCCTGTCGCGTCATGGACGGAATACCCCAGAATTGGATGTTGCTTATGAGCAAGTTTCTCGTCAAGGTGGTACACCTCTAGCTGTTTGTCTTGATCATGAAATTTACGGTGTTATCTATCTCAAAGATATTGTTAAACCGGGTATCCGTGAACGATTTGACCAACTCCGACGCATGGGGGTACGAACAATCATGCTCACGGGAGATAATCGTATTACTGCTTCTGTAATTGCTCAAGAAGCGGGAGTAGATGAATTTATCGCTGAAGCTACTCCAGAAGATAAAATAACTGTGATTCAACGGGAACAGGCTGAGGGTAAAATAGTAGCGATGACGGGAGATGGAACTAATGACGCTCCCGCTTTAGCACAGGCTAATGTAGGTGTGGCCATGAATACGGGAACACAAGCAGCCAAAGAAGCTGCTAATATGGTAGATTTAGATTCTGATCCTACCAAATTAATTGATATTGTTAGTATTGGTAAGCAATTGTTAATTACTCGTGGAGCATTGACAACCTTTTCTATTGCTAATGATATTGCTAAATATTTTGCGATTATTCCCGTACTTTTCACTGCTGCTAAACTAGAAAGTCTGAATATTATGAAGTTAACTAGTGTTAATTCGGCTATTCTGTCCGCATTAATTTACAATGCTTTAATTATTCCGGCTTTGATTCCCCTAGCATTAAAAGGTGTTCAATTTCGACCTTTGACAGCTAATCAACTTCTGCAACGAAATATTTTAATTTATGGATTAGGTGGGGTAATTGCGCCATTTATTGCGATTAAATTAATAGATATGATGATTACATTTGTCGGTTTAGCTTAAATTAAATTAAATTATTAAATTAAGCGGTTAATTATTCTTGAGATCTTACTAAGTAGGTGAACGGAAAAAAACCGACATAAGTAACGAAAAGTAAAGTTGCCCAAAACCTCTTCCCAGTTAAGAGTTAAGAGTTAAGAGTTCCCTTGTCATAACGACATCTGATGAAACTGATACAATTTATGAGATTATCCAGATTTAAATACCAATTACCCATGATTATTTTTCTGGTGATGTGTTTAAATTTATTGATTGCCCCAGTGGTTTATGCTAATAGTGGCGGTAGTTTAGATAAAGTTTCTGCTTGGGCAATTGGTATTTTAGGTTTTACTACTTTAATGTTAGTAGTTTATTTGTTTATAGTGATTTTTCAGCCAGAACGCTTTTAATAATTTACAAATTAAAACAAGTTTCAATAAAATTAAAAATGAAATTATGTCTATTTTTAGAGAAATTTTCAGAGCGGTCAGAATTACTCTGGTGATTTGGTTATTAACAGCAATGATATATCCCCTGTTTATATTGCTGGTAGGCCAGTCAATTTTTCCGTTTTCAGCTAATGGTAGTATCATATCAAATGTCAATGCTCAACCCATTGGTTCAACTTTGATTGGTCAAGGATTTACCTCAGACCGTTATTTTCATGGTCGTCCTAGTGCTGTCAGATATAGCCAAGGTAAAAAAGCTCAACCTGCGGGTATTTCTGGAGGTAGCAATTTTGCTCCTACTAATCCTCAACTCAAGGAACGCATTCTTAAACAAGCGGAAGAATTACAAAATGAAAATAAACAAGCTGTAGCTGATTTGATTTATACATCAGGCTCAGGTTTAGATCCCCATATTTCTCTGAAAGCAGCACGAGAACAGATGGAAAGAGTGGCACAGGCACGGGGGATAAAGGAAGATGATATCATCCCGTTAATTACTAAGTATATTGATGGTAGATTTTTGGGTATCTTCGGTGAACCAGGGGTGAATATTTTACGCTTAAATTATGCCCTGGATTTACAAGAGATCAATCGTGAACAAAATTAGTTGTTGGTCAGTGGTCAATTAGTCATTTTCTTTTGACATGGGTAATGGTATGAATTACACTACTATTGATATCCATAAAAGTATTTGAGTCAATGCACCCGACTCGCGTTATCGGTTTAATGAGTGGTACATCTGTAGATGGTATAGATACCGCTTTAGTGGAAATTTCTGGTAGGGATTTGGATCTCAAGGTGGAGTTAATAGCAGGGGAAACATATCCCTATCCCCCGCAACTCAGAGAACAAATTCTAGAACTTGGTGCTGGTGCTGCTGTATCAATGGCAGAATTAGCTACCATAGATGATGCTATCTCTCGGACTTTTGCTGAAGCTGCTCAATTTATCCAAGTTGGTCATCAAGCAGCTACTTTGATCGGTTCTCATGGTCAAACTGTTTACCATCGTCCCCGTCGGGGAGCAGGAGAACTGGGTTATAGTTTCCAACTGGGACGGGGATCACTAATTGCCCATCTAACTGGTATTACTACTGTCAGTAATTTCCGATCTGCTGATATTGCAGCTAGTGGCCATGGTGCGCCCCTTGTTCCTAGAGTTGATGCCTATTTACTGGGTGATTCACGGGAAGAACGTTGTATACAAAATATCGGTGGTATCAGTAATGTAACTTACCTACCAGCAGTCAGTGATAATTGGTTGTCCCAAATTCGGGGTTGGGATACAGGTCCAGGTAATAGTCTATTGGATTTGGCTGTACAACATTTTACCAATGGTGCTAAAACTTATGATGAAAATGGTGATTGGGCAGCTAGTGGTACACCATGTTATCCATTGGTAGAAAAATGGCTCAGTCATGAGTATTTTCACTTGCCACCGCCTAAATCTACTGGACGTGAGTTATTTGGTGTCGCTTATTTACATCAGTGTTTAGAAGATGCTCAAGGCTATCAGTTCAGTACATGGCCTGCGGATTTTTTGGCAACCATTACAGAACTGACGGCGGTTTCTATTGTTCACAATTATGACACTTTTCTACCAAGAAGGCCACATCAGGTGTTATTATGTGGTGGTGGTAGTCGTAATATTTACTTAAAACGGCGGCTAGAGTTGTTATTGGGGAAAGTTCCAGTTTCTACTACGGACAAGCTGGGCATAAGCGCGTCCTTTAAGGAGGCGATCGCTTTTGCGGTTTTAGCATATTGGCGCAGTATCGGTATTCCTGGTAACTTACCTTCTGTGACAGGAGCATCTCAAGAGGTGCTGTTAGGAGAAATTCACGGTAATTATTGCTAATTATCCCTAATTTAAGGATATATCCCCGGATTTTTCTCTAGGCCATGCTAGAACCTGAGTCTAGACCCCACTGTTGTTTAAGCAGTTCTTGATAAGTTGCTTCACGCACCATCATTTGTCTATAGAGCTTAACTAAAAAGTCTTGAGCTTGTTCGTGGCTCATCTGTTGGACTTGTGTAGCAAAGGAGCAAATGCTAAATTGCTGTTCCAAGGACAGTTCAATTGGTTGATTCATAATGAACTCCAAAACAAACAACGTATAAAAACGACATTGACAACAGAATTGAAGAGTTAAGAGTCAGTAGTAAAAAGTAAAAGCCAGTTTTACTTTTTACTTAGGTTCTGTACTGCTTTTTTCTGCAATTTGCTATGTCACATAAACATCCGCAGAAGTGATTTCTAGATTTTGGTTAACATTTGTTTCTCTATATTAAGAAATATAACAAATGTTTGACAGTTTGCCCATCTTTTTAGATTTATTTCTAATCAGAGGTAACTAATTGGGTTTTCATCTAGATGCTGTAGACAGTTGACATGATATTTGCTGTTTATTTAGACATATTACCCGGTGGAATATGCCAGTTGGGGTAATTAGAAAAATTTAAACTCCTATGATATTTGGAGGGTAGAAATATTTTTAGCAAGTTATTGATGGGAAAAATGCTCAAATTGAACAAAATATTCAGTATATTTACTTTTTGTAGTGAGGGGGGAAGGAATAGGCAAGAGAAAATAGGCAAGATACTCTTAACTACTGACTCCTGACTACTATCACTGAATAATTAGAAAATCAGGTTTCTACAGAGACGAGAACGACGGTGATGTTGTCGTTTCCACCTTCTTCTTTTGCGGCTTCTACGAGAGATTCGGCTGCTATTTCTAGGGAAGGTGTGCCTTGAAGGTAACTGGCAATTTTATCGTCTACAAGTTCTTCTGTAAGTCCATCACTGCATAATAATAAGCGATCGCCATGTTCTAAATCTAGTTGTTGGACTGAAATCTGATTCAGGTCTTCTCTACCCAAACAACTGGATAAAACATGACGATAGGGATGAACCCTAGCTTCATCAGGAGTAATATCGCCTATTTTCAGTGCCTTGGCAATCCAGGTATGGTCTTCTGTAATTTGTTGTAATTGTGATTTCCGCAGACGGTAAAGACGGGAATCACCAACATGACCGCATACGGGAGATTCTCCGGGACGAATCACAACTACTACCGCTGTTGTTCCCATATCAGCACGTTCAGGATGATTTTGCTGATCCTGGACTATAGCTTGATTTGCAGTAGATAGGGCTTGTTGTAATAGTTTTGATGCTGATTCGGGGCATTGCCAATTTTGCTCCAAGTATGAACGAATTTCTTGAGTAGCGATACGACTAGCCTCTTCTCCTCCCGCATGACCACCCATACCGTCAGCGACGATAAAGAATCGCCCTGCGGGGTCAATATAGTAGGAATCTTGATTATAAGCACGAATAAGCCCCGGATCTGATAAACCGGTAGAGTCAAGTTTCATAGATTTTTCGTAAGCGACTAATTAATACATTCGATCATAACGGTCGAGACGCAAAAGCAACCGAATCAGCATGAATGAAACTGATGCTGCAATTAAACCAATCAGACTTGCTAACCATACATAATGGCTAACGAGGAGAATTGTAGCGGCAATTGTAAAACCACTGATAATCAGAGCATAGCTTATTCCCAGTTGAATATTGCTCTGTCGCCGTATCAGACGTTCTGTTTCTACGGAGCGAACTCGAAGCCGGATATCCCCACGTTCTATTTTATCTAGAGTATCTTCTAATCTCCGTGGTAATCCTAAAGCAGTGCTGCTAACTTGGACTGCTTGACGACTTAATTCATTCAAGAAGCTATTCCCCTCAGAACTACTGTTATCTGTCATAAGCTGCATTGCATAGGGCTGGGCAACTTCCATAAAATTAAACTCTGGATCTAGACCTTTACCGACTCCTTCCAGGGTGGAAAAGGCACGCATGACAAAGGTAAAAGTTGCTGGAAATCTAAATGGTTGATCATAGGCCAGTTCGTACAAATCTTCACTGATAGCTGCCACCGATTGGTTTTCAAAAGGCTTATCCATGAAGTTATCCAGCATATACTGGACAGAACGACGGACAGGTCCCATGTCCTCAACTGGGGCGAGCGCTCCTAAATCAACTAGGGATTTTACCACACGATCGCCATCTTTTTGGGCGATGCCAAATAAAGTTTCCATTAGTCCTTCCCGGACATTCGACTTAATTGTACCCATCATCCCGAAGTCGTAGAAAATCAAAGCCCCGTCGGGACTAACTGCCAGATTACCAGGATGGGGGTCAGCGTGAAAGAAGCCATTATTCAGAAGTTGATGCAAGTAAGCTTGTGCGCCATAACGAGCGATCGCTTTTCTGTCTACACCCGCAGCCTCCAAGGCCTCATACTGACTAACTTTAATTCCAGGTAAATACTCTAAAGTAATTACCCTAGAAGTAGCATAACGCCAATATACTCTCGGTACTTTTACCCAGTTATAAATGCGGAAATTGCGGCGAAAAGTATCGGCATTGCGACCTTCATTCAGATAATCAATTTCTTCCCAGAGAATGCGACAACATTCTTCATATATACCCATCCAATCTCTACCTCGTCCCCATTTGGGGTGGTTTTGAAAGTAACGGGCAATACCTTTAAGAATGTCTAAATCAATTTCAAATAGCTTTTTCAGTCCAGGCCTTTGCACCTTAACAACGACGGACTCACCAGTATATAGAGTAGCCTTGTGGACTTGACCCAAACTAGCAGCAGCCAGGGGAACAGGTTCAAAATCTTGGAAAAGTGAGGAAATTGGTTTACCCAACTCCTGTTCAATAATTCCTTCCACCTGTTCATAACTAAATGCTGGAACTTTGTCTTGTAACTTAGATAACTCTTCTACATATTCAGTCGAGAAAATATCAGCACGAGTAGAAAACAACTGTCCCACCTTAATAAAAGTCGGACCCAAATCCAAGAATGTAGTTCTAATCCAGATTGCTTGGGCTTTGCGTCTAGCTGCTTGCTTGGCTTCCGTCATACCACCGGGGTAACTCCAGGGCTTGCTATAGCGCCAAATTTTGAACATCAAGGTCAAGACAAAAGACCAAATATCCACAAAGCGGCGTTTGCTAGAGTATTCTTCCCGATTCCAACGGTATGCTTTGCCTGAGTAACCTTGTTCCATATTTTTCTTATACCGTCGGCTTGAGAGGGAGCAGGAGAAGCTGGGAGGGTAAGGGATCTGGGCGGTTGGGGCAGCTGGGAGGAATTTTCCCATTACCCATTACCTATTACCCATTACCCATTACCCATTACCTATTTTGCAGCATTGCGATACTTCTGCAATTCACTTCTTAATAGAGCGATTTCCGCCCTTAATTCGTCAATTTCGGTCTGTAGATCTAAAGAATCTGCACCAGATGAACTATTTGCCGGTTTTCCAGTTGCAGAGGATTCAGCAGCCCGATTAGCTCGTGCCATCACTTCTTCTGTAAACTGGCGTAGCTGCTCTTTAGCTTCAGCATCAAATTTGCCCAATTCACTCAAAGCATCAGTCAAGGCGACTTCTACACGCTCATTAATCACTTCGGCTACTGCTCTGCCCACGAAAAAGGCTTGCACAAGGGGATTACTCATAAATTTTTGTAAAGTTGCTCCGCAAAAAGATTATAACCTGCCTGGATGCTGTAATGTTTCCATTTGCAACTTTGCTGAGTTAGCGGAATACAACCACCTTGACATAAAAATCGGGATGACAGGATTCGAACCTGCGGCATCCTGCTCCCAAAGCAGGCGCGCTACCAAGCTGCGCTACATCCCGTAAATCTATCAAAACCAAGTTCTACATAACCTAAATTATGTTTTTTTGGTTCATCTGACTCATCATATCATAAAAAAGAATAAATGCAAACCCAATAATCTATAAAAAATCAGACTATGGAAAACATCCTGGGAGAAATCAGGCACAAACCAGGATTTTCCCGGAATTTTCACCAAATTTTAGATTTTAAATTACCGCGACTATTCCCCAATGCCTCATCCACACCAAATTACTGAGGATACCAAAACATTCCTTTGATACCTTCAGGATCGGACATAAAGCCCATAGTCTTATAGAAATCTACAACATGAGGGTCAGCAAAAAGAGTCACGTTACTAATTTCTTCATTCTTCAGTTTTTTGAGGACATATTTCATTAATGCCTTACCTAGTCCTCTACTTTGAAAATCAGGATGAACCACTACATCCCAAATGGTGGCATTAAAAGCATGGTCTGAGGTAGCACGGGCAAAACCAATCAAACGCTTCTTGTTTCCTCGTACTTGCCACATAGAGGCCACGAGGAAACTATGCTCAATAGCTTTTTTTACTTTTCTCAGAGGGCGACGTGACCAGCCAACTGCGTCACAGAGTTCTTCTAATTCATACAGGTCAATATCTCTTTCCGTACTGAAAATGATTTGATCCTTATCTAAACTAGAATTACTTTCAACGGCCGCTGTATGCTCGTTAACAGCAGCAGTTTTATTTGTCGCTAAAGATTCAGGAGTGCTAAACCAAGTTTTCCAAAAACCCATGCCAACGCAGTTCGGGTAGTATGACTGAAATTGGTTACCACTTTTTAAGAGTGTTGATTCACATTTAACATCGCTATGACCATAGCGAGTTATCGGGTGTTTCTTACCAATCACCTTTAACTTTAGCATTTTGTTTTCGTACTACTCTATAAAACTCGTCGAAAGTCCAAATTTTTCCCAAATTGATCTATGTTTCTGGTTTAAGTCATAAATTTCTTCAGCACTACTTTCATAAACATAAATAGACAAGTTTAAGCTGAGATTCAGCTAATCAATATCAAATTCAATGACACAAGAATAACAGGTAATTTAACTGATACACTGTAGAATTAGATAATTCAGCTAGTTCAAAATTTAATTTTTGTTTTGTTGAATTTTTGAATTATTCTTTTCCTGTTTGTATTTAGTTGTATTTATTCGCACCCAAAATCATGGGTACGATATTTAACTATGGCAACAATAGAAATCTTAGGTGTTCCACATACTTATGAGCTAACCGCTCCTACATCATGTCCCCATACTTTAGTATTTATCCACGGTTGGCTAAATAGCCGTGTATACTGGCAACCCGTAATTTCTCGTCTATCACTAGATTTACAGTGTTTATCTTACGATTTACGAGGGTTCGGTGAATCACAGTCCCAGGTAACATCAGATTCAGATATAGAACTGACTCCCACAGACTCTAGCATGATTACTTCTTCCTTGGATTCCTTATATTCTCCATTCGCTTATGCTCAAGATTTAGCCGTTCTTCTCAAACATCTGAATATTTCTAGTGCTTGGCTCATAGGTCATTCTTTGGGTGGTACTATTGCTCTGTGGACAGCGGCCCAATTACATGATTGTATTCAAGGTGTAATTTGTATTAATGCCGGTGGTGGAATTTATCTTAAAGAAGCATTTGAGCAATTCCGTGCCGCAGGACAGAAATTTTTACAAGTCCGTCCCCGTTGGCTTTCGCAAATGCCTTTAATTGATTTGTTATTTACTAAAGCTAGTGTATTGCGTCCTTTAGAGCGATATTGGGCGCGTCAAAGATTAATTGATTTTATTGTAGCTGATCCAGAAGCTGCTCTGGGAACTCTTTTTGCATCTACTACGGAACAAGAAATTAACTGTTTACCCCAGTTAGTATCGAAATTGAAGCAGCCAGTATATTTCTTAGCGGGTGCTGACGATAAAGTAATGGAACCGAAATATGTCCGCCATTTGGCCAGTTTTCATTGGCTTTTCCAGTATGTTGGTGATAATGTGATTGAAATTCCTGATTGTGGGCATTTGGCTATGTTAGAGCAACCGGAAGCCGTCGCTGAACATATTCAGTCAGTAGTTATTGGTCATTAGTTATTAGTCCTTATTAATATTAATTAATATTAAATTAATAGGTTGGAAATTAATTTTCGTATAACTTCATGACATGGTTCAGGGAGAGCCGGGAATGCACTCCTAATGTCATAGATGATCTATGACCACGGGAGAGGTGTTCAGCAGCAGCACAGCCAATCATGGCCGCGTTGTCAGTGCAAAATTTTAGGGGGGGGAAAAGAACCCGCAAGTTATGTTTATTGGCTGCTGCTTGTAAATGCTTTCTGAGTCCACTATTTGCTGCTACACCACCGCCTACCGTAATAGTGTCTAGTTTATAATTAAGAGCGCAGGCGATCGCTCTTTTCGTCAGCGATCGCGCTATAGTATCCTGGAAACTAGCCACTACATCCGCTATTGGTACTTCTTTACCCTCTTTTTCCAATTGTTGCACTAAACGTAATACTGCTGTCTTTAATCCGCTAAAGCTACAATCATAAAGATGATAACCCCCACCTGGTAAAGAAATTTTTCCCTCCGGTAATGTAAAGGCTTGGGGATCACCGATTTGTGATAGTTGATCAATTATTGGTCCGCCGGGATAACCCAATTTTAATAACCGCGCTACTTTATCAAAAGCTTCACCGGCTGCATCATCACGGGTTTCCCCCAGAGTTTCGTATATACCATAATCTTTGACATAAATCAAGCTTGTGTGACCCCCGGAAACAAGTAAGCTAAGAAAGGGAGGATTTAAACTTGGCTCAGTCAAATAAGTCGCACAGATGTGACCTTCCAGGTGATGTACTCCCAAAAAAGGCTTTTCATGTACCATGGCCAGGGTTTTGGCGGCTGTTAATCCCACCAGCAATGCCCCTACAAGTCCAGGCGCACAAGTGGCAGCTATACCATCAATCTGACTCCAATTTAGATGACTAGAGGCGATCGCTTGTTCTATTTCGTAATTCAGCGTTTCTAAATGCTGACGTGATGCTACCTCTGGGACTACGCCACCATATTGTTGATGAACAGGAATTTGTGAAGCAACAATACTACTACAGACCTGACGATTGTTAATTATTGCAACAGCAGTTTCATCACAACTGGTTTCAATGGCTAAAACGGTTGTCATAATTAATTAGGGAAGAGGGAACTCTTAACAGGGAACAGGTGACAGGTGACAGGTGACAGGGAACAGGTGACAGGTGACAGGTGACAGGGAACTCTTAACAGGTGACAGGTGACAGGTGACAGGGAACAGGTGACAGGGAACAGGAAACTGACCAATATATATTCTCTCTTGCCTCTTTCCTATATTTTGATTGAGAAGCTTTAACTTTTGTTGACTTAAACTTTACTCTATTCCCAGCCAAGAGTATGATAACTTCCTAGTTATCTAAAATAAAGACTGTACAAGCCGCTTCGTTTTGTACAAGGAACTTCTCGTTTTGTAACAAAAGGAAACAACTCCATGACACGATTGTTTGCTTTGCTTTTGGCGATGACCCTTTGGTTCAATTTTGCTCCTCCAGCGCAAGCACTAGGGGCTAACCTTGTACCTTGCAAAGACTCTCCCGCCTTTCAAGAGCTAGCACTAAATGCCCGCAATACCACCGCTGACCCCGAATCAGGTAAAAAGCGGTTTGAACGTTATTCTCAGGCTCTCTGTGGACCCGAAGGCTATCCCCACTTGATTGTAGATGGCAGCCTGAATCATGCTGGAGATTTCTTGATCCCCAGTATTCTTTTCCTCTACATTGCTGGTTGGATTGGTTGGGTAGGCCGTGCTTATTTACAAGCGATTAAAAACGGAGCGAATGCCGAACAAAAAGAAATCCAAATTGATTTGGGTATTGCTCTACCTATTATCACCTCTGGTTTTGCTTGGCCAGCAGCAGCAATTAAAGAATTGCTCTCCGGCGAGCTAACAGCTAAGGATTCAGAAATTACCGTTTCGCCACGTTAATTCACTTGTTTTCACTCACTTATTCTGGAGACTAAATTCATGGCTGAAAAAGGTAACGAAACTAACTACTTGATTACATTCATCTCCACTGCTCCTGTTGCGGCAACTATCTGGTTGACAATCACAGCAGGAATTTTAATTGAATTTAATCGCTTCTTCCCTGACCTACTTTTTCACCCCCTATAGGTTGAAAATACGGTTCAAAAAAGCTAATTTACTTAGCTTTTGCTGGTAGATTGTCTAATTGAGTGTCAAACCTAATTAGGTAAAAGTGTCCCTCGAATCAGCAATCTTTGCTAATGTATGAAACTCGTATATTATCCATTATTTATGGGTTTCATACTTTTCTAAATTAGAAAGTGGCAAAATTAATTTTTCTCAACTTGCTTATGGCAGTTTTCAGAAAAATTATTTCTAATAGAAAAAGCCACCTTTATCATTTGAAGGCCAGCAAACAACACAAGTAGTAAATTCATCACAAACTAACAAGAGTGATTCAAGGAATCTAAAAATACTTATGGCAATAGCAGCAGGACGTGATCCGCAAAAAGGCGATCTAGAAACCCCCATCAATTCCGCTCCTTTGGTGAAGTGGTTTATTAGCAACTTGCCGGCATACCGCGCTGGTTTGAATCCTTTTAGACGCGGTTTAGAAGTTGGTATGGCTCATGGTTACTTGCTATTTGGACCTTTTGACAAATTAGGTCCTTTACGTAACGCCCCCAACGCTAACTTAGCTGGTTTATTGGGCAGTGTTGGCTTAGTTGTGATTTTAACAGCTTGCCTATCCTTATATGCAAATAGCAATCCTGATAAAGCCCTTGCTAGTATTGCTGTACCTAATCCTCCAGTTGATGCTTTCAACTCCAAGGAAAGCTGGAATAATTTCGCCAGTGCTTTCTTAATTGGTGGTATCGGTGGTGCAGTAGTCGCTTTCTTCTTGACAGGTAATTCTGGTTTAATCCAAGGTTTATTGGGTTAATTTGATTTTTGGTAATGGGTAGTAGTTACTAATGTTACCCATTACCAATTACCCATTACCACATACTTATTCAAAAATAGCTTTCTCTATTTCCTTTAAAGCTTGCTCAAAATCGTCATTGATAATTTGTAAATCAAATTCATTAGCAGCGGCTATTTCTGCTTCAGCACGTTTGAGACGACGAGAAATTGCTTCCTCAGAATCTTGTCCCCGTCCACGAATCCGGTTTTCTAATTCTGAAAATGAAGGTGGTAAAATAAAAATGCTCAGGGCGCTAGGAAAGGCAGTTCTGATTTGCCTTGCCCCTTCTAATTCAATTTCTAATAGCACCAACTTACCCGACTGAATATGGTTAAGCACCGCTGCACGGGGTGTACCATAAAAGTTACCAGCAAATTCTGCCCATTCTAAAAATTCACCTTTAGTCACTAATTCTTGAAATTCTTGACGGGTAATAAAGTAATATTTTTGACAATTTATTTCTCCTGGACGTGGAGAACGAGTCGTGGCGGAGACTGAATAATATAATTCTGGATGACGCTGGAGAATTTCATTCATTAAAGTGCCTTTACCGACTCCGCTAGGACCTGTTAAAACAATTAGTTTGCCCAAGGTCGGACATTCTTGGGTATTTTTAGCATAATAGAAAGGTAAGACTGGCATTATCCGTGAAAAGAGTGAGTTAATAAATTAATAAGTGTACATGATTCCTTAGTCTTGTTTTAGCTGGTAAAACAACTAATTGCTATTTTGAATTTGGGACTTGAGATTTTTGCATATCTACAATATAAGCCTTTGCGGCTGCACCTTTGATCCGCACTGTTCAAATTAGCATCAAGACTAAAGAATTTGTAGCACTGGTGACAGAAAACCAGTCTAATCGAGATGGTACGGAGGATATGGTACAAATAGAGTTGGGTTGATAACTATTCCGGTGATTAATTATCTACAACATGATGATCACGGGAAATGACAAACCGGTTGGCTACGGTTTCAGGCTGAATTGCGGAGAGAATTACATGACTAGAATCGGTGATAATTACCGCCCTAGTGCGTCTTCCATAGGTAGCATCAACCAGTTGACCTCTATCCCTAGCATCGGTAATAATCCGTTTAATGGGAGCAGATTCTGGACTAACTATGGCCACGACTCTGTTAGCAGAGACGATATTACCAAACCCGATATTGATTAATTGAATTTCCATAAAAAAAATTTCAGCTAAACGAGAAATGAAAAGCTTGTAGTAAACTTATTCTCATGTTATCGCTAAAGAATGGGAGTTACAACGATTTAAACCTCGTTAAGTTGAGTTTTTTCATAGTTAATGCTTTTTTTGGCTGTATTATCAATCAAATCTACCAAAAATACTCCATAAGATATAGGCACAGTTATATTCATATAAGCTAGTGACCCTTTGGTTTGAATTTAAAATTATCTGGGTTTGGTAAATGATGTTTAAAAAATATCAAGCAGTGTAGGTACTCAAATGTACTGCATTTAATTTGTATAATTATAGCGGACATGATGCCCCCACAACAAGATTTAACTATGTTAGGACTGTATTAGGAATGTACAATTTAGCTGCGTCACAGCTTATTATGGATATATTGCTACATAAATAAATTATCAGTAGGCAAGAATAAGCTTGTAAGTGAAATTTTATGTAAGTCCTAAATTAGATTCAATCTGAGGAATCTCGAATCAAACCGTAAAAATGTCTGATACAGTGCAAGCTAACAAAGCTAACAAAAGTTTTGACAATATGATATTGGGTTTTCTTGCGTCAACCCAACATTTTATATTAATGAAAAAGAGTTTAATTAATGCTATATCAATAGCTAACGATTAGTAAATTATACTCTGCTACCCCTTTGCCATAATCCCCATAAATAAATAGCAATAATTGCCCCAATAACTGCTACTATTACCCCAGGAATACTTAAAGATGCAGATGTAATTTGTAAAGTTCCTGTGCGAATGAGAGTGAATAAAGTCCCACCAATAAAAGCACCAACAATACCTAATATCATCGTAGATATCATTCCTCCACCTTGATAACCAGGATAGACAGATTTAGCAATTACACCGGCTAATAGTCCCAAAATCATCCAAGTAATAATATTCATTGATTGCTTCCTAAAAAAATTCAACTCATGTCAAATTTATCAAAGCTTAATATTATTTATTTCTATCTAATGACATAATCTGTATCAGTCAAAAGGTATGTAATTAGGACTTATTGATAAATCATAATTACATACCAATTTTGATTAAATTTACTGCAAAAATTCAGCAAAATTAAATAGCGCGAGAGAATTTAGTTTCTCTATTTCTTGTATGAGTATCGAAGAGAACCGCAATATTTCTCACCAGCAATCTCCCAATATCAGTAATATGGATCTCATCAGTAAATACATTGACTAATCCATCATTTTCTAGGGGTTGTAATTCTTGGAGTTCGTAGCAGAAATATTTATTAAAATCAAGATGATATTTCTGTTCAATCTCTAGTTTATTGAGATGAAAATGAGACATTATTGACATAATTACATCCCGTCTAATAATGTCATCCTGGGTTAATTGAATACCTTTACTAATAGGAATTACACCCGCTGCGACTGCTTTGTAATAGTCCTTTAATTCCTTATGATTTTGAGCATAAGCATCTTCCAACATACTAATAGATGTAGCCCCAAAACCAAATAATTCAGTTTCCGCGTGGGTAGTATAACCTTGGAAATTACGTTTTAGTGTACCATGATTTTGAGCGATCGCTAATTCATTATTATTTTTGGCAAAATGATCCATCCCAATAAACAGATACTCATGATTAGTTAATTCCTCAATTGTCATTTTCAGGATATCTAACTTTTCTTCTGCTCCCGGTAATGCTGCTTGGGGAATCATTTTTTGTACAGGTTTAATCCAAGGTACATAAGCAAAATTAAAGACGACAATTCTATCAGCATCTAAAGCCATTGTCTTGTGTAATGTTTCCCGAAAAGTTGCCAAAGTTTGATAAGGTAAACCATAAATTAAGTCTACATTGACACTATCAAAATTAGCCTCCTTAATCCAACTCATGACATCAAAGAGTAGTGATTGTGGTTGAATTCGATTCACTGCTTTTTGCACTTCTGGGTGAAAATCTTGAATCCCGAAACTAATGCGATTAAAGCCAATATCTCTCAAAAATAAGATATATTCTCTGTTCACATAACGGGGATTAATTTCGATAGAAACTTCTGCATTTTCCGCAATTTGGAAATTACGAGTAATATTTTTCCAGAGAGATTCCACCTGTTCAAGTTCTAAATAATTTGGTGTTCCTCCACCCCAATGAATTTGTAAAACTTGTCTATTTTTATCAATTAAAGCTGAGGTATTTTTGATTTCCTGTTCTAAATGTTCCAGATACGGTATAGCCATATTCTTGTTATTAGTAATTACCGTATTACAACCACAGAAATAACAAGCACTTTGACAAAAAGGAATATGAAAATACAAAGATAGGGGAGTTTTTCTTTGATTAGAAGCGGTAATTGCAGTTTGGAAATTTTCCGCTGTGAAAGTATCAGTTAATTCTGTTGCTGGGGGATAACTTGTGTATCTAGGAGCGCGAGTATCATACTTTTGAATTAGATCAAAATCAAACTTAACACCAGGTAATAGAAAAACCATTATAGTCTCCAGTGAATTTGTGTGATGATTGGAAATAATCACAATTGATTTTCCCAATTTCGATTTAATGTTGTAATTTAGGATTTAGCTATTAACAAATAGAATATATTTATCCTATTTATTTGTGGTGAACATTATTTTTTTAATGAACCACTCCAGACACAGAGAAAATAGAGGAAGAGAATACATAAAATGTTTGCATCTTGTTGAGCATCTTTATATAATTCATCATGTTCAAAATTAATTGAGTGATGAATTATATCTTTGTCAATTATGCAGAGACTCAAATTAAACTATTGTAAGTGTCTTTACCAATAGTCTCTATTAAAATCTTTTCTAACTCTTGAAATATCTGCATATTTAATTTGAAAGCATAGTTAGCTTCTGCGACAATTTTGTCAGCACTTGTATCATCAATGGGGAGTTTATCTAATGCTTGACGATACTTTTCTTTAAAAGCCTGTTTGTCGGGAATTTGCTCAAAATTGTAAAAGGAAGTTCCTGTATATCCAGACAGTTTTAAGGCTGACTGAGCAATTTTTTGGAGCATTTGGCCACCGGAAAGATCACCCAAATAACGAGTATAGGAATGAGCTAATAATAGTGCGGGTTCATGGGTAGAAATTTGTTGAATACGCGCAATATAAGTTTGAGTAGCAGGTGAAGGTTTAATAGTTTCTTGCCATTGATTCCCATGATAAAATAACATATCTTGTTTGAGGGAAGATTGGCGATTTAGTTCGGGAAAATAAATTAAACTAATTACAGGATGTTGTTTATGTTTCTCAATTGCTGCTTCTAGTTCACTATAAACAAAATAGAAATTACTCAACAATTGAATAAAACAATTTTTGTCTACAACTCCTTTGATAAAGCATTTCATGAAACCGACATTTTCAGAATTTGTATGCGCTTGTTGCGTTCCCACACGCAGTTTCATTGCTAAATTATTACTCATTGTTTCTTCCCTCTTGTTGATGTCTGTAGTGTTCTTTTCCAAATTTTAGCGACTCGTTTATCAGTTCACAGCCGATATAATTACAGAAAATTGCTATTCTATATGAATAGAGTTATCAGCATAATTTCTCCAGCACAAATCTCCAGCATAAATGTCCAGCATAAATTACTATCAATAGTAATTTCGGCTATTTTTACCGCTCCTGAAATTATTTAACTATTATTCTTTGTATAACTATAAAAGTATTCATATTTATTTATAGTTTCCTAAATACATTTGTTTAGTAAATAGGTATTTAAACCATAAATAAATCCTAGATAATTCAGTATTTTTGTAAGAATTAGTTTCAATAATTTAACTGATGACTAATAACAAATATTCATGCTTATATAATTTTAAGGCAGACAATGGCAAAAGGAATACTTATGGTTAGGTCGTTGGATAAACCCCCAGTTGAGTTACCGAAATCGGGGGTAAAAACACCCGTTCAAGAAACACTATTAACACCCCGCTTTTATACCACTGATTTTGACACAGTGGCCAAAATGGATATTTCGGGGTATGAAACGGAATTAAGGGCTGTAATTGAGGAACTCAAAGCAGATTATAATCGTCATCACTTTATACGAGATGATGAATTTAAGCAAGGTTGGGATCACATTGTTGGTGAAAAACGACTGGCTTTTATTGACTTTTTAGAACGTTCTTGTACTTCCGAATTTTCCGGGTTTTTACTGTTTAAAGAATTATCCCGTCGTCTCAAGGAGAATAACCCCTTATTATCAGAAGCATTTGCTTATTTAGCACGAGACGAAGCCCGTCATGCGGGGTTTTTAAATAAGTCAATGGCTGATTTTAACCTTTCCCTTGACTTAAGTTATCTGACTAAAAATCGCACCTATACATTTTTCCCTATAGAGTGGGTTATTTACACGGTTTATCTATCGGAAAAAATAGGTTATTGGCGTTATATTTTAGTATATCGTCACATGGAAAAAAATCCCGAATACCAATTTTATCCTCTATTTCGGAAGTTTGAAAGTTGGTGTCAAGATGAGAATAGACACGGTGATTTTTTCAAAGCTTTGTTACGTTCTCAACCTCAATTATGGAATAATTGGAAATCTCGGTTATGGGTACGGTTTTTCTTAATAACCGTTTTTGCAACTCACACCATGACAGTATTTGAAAGAGGTAATTTCTATGAAATATTAGGTATTCATCCTCGTAAATACAATAATCAGGTAATTGAAGAAACTAACAAAACCGCAGCTAAAGCATTTCCGATTATTTTAAATACCAATCATCCCTATTTCTTCTGGTATTTAGAACAATGTGCATTGTATAATCAGAAAATAATTGATCTCAACAAAATCAACGATTGGGGAATTATCAAATATTTCCAAAAAATTCCCTTGGTCTTGATGATTTTTTGGTATATGTTCAAGATTTTTCTGATTAAACCCATAGACGCAGAAGCAACTCGTCAACAAGTTTGTTAGTTAGGGAAAGGGGAAAGTTGAATGACCAACAAGATTCTCAAATTCTCTAAGAATTTGGGGATCTAATCCTTATTTTTTACTCTTTAATTGAAATGGTGTATATTTCCCACCTAAAGCTTCAACAATAGCGCGGGTATTTGCAACCATCATTTTTATATAAGTATCACTATTACTACCTTTTACCCCAATGGAATCAGAATAAAGTGCAGTTGGTGCTAATTTTACCCCTGCTTCTTCCGCAACTGTTTTAATTAAAGCTGGGTTAATTGTTGTTTCTGCAAATATCGCTGGAACACCTATTTTTTTCACTGATTCTACTAATTTTCTCACCGTTTGGGCGCTTGGTTGTTCCTCCGTACTAATCCCGATTAAAGTTCCAGCAATTGTTATTTTATAAGCATTTCCATAATATTGAAAAGCATCATGAGTAGTAATTAATTTACGATTTTCTGGGGGAATAGTTTGGATTTGTTGTAAAATCCAAAGATGTAATTGTTGTAATTCATCAATTAACTTATCTGCATTTTCAGTCAACTTATTTTTATCTGCTGGTGACAAAGCAATTAAACTATTTTTAATAGCTTTCACCATCAATATAACATTTTCTGCACTACCCCAAACATGAGGATCTGGAACAATTTTCCCTTTACCTTTATCTAATTTTAAGGATTTGACAACTTCCCCCACAGCTAACTTTTGCGCTTTGTCTCCAGTCGCATTCATTAACTTAATAATTCCCGGTTCTAAATTGTAACCGTTGTACAAAATCAAATTAGCTTTTTCCAAAACTCGACTATCTGCGGGTACTGGTTCATACATATGAGGATCTGCACCAGGTTTCAAAATTCCCGTAATTTGTAATTTTTCTCCGCCAATTTCTTCAGCTAAATCTGCAATAATGGTACTCGTCGCTACAACCTGCGGCGGATTATTTCCTCCGTGTAAGGAGTTGGGAGTACAACCCATTACAGCCAAAGATACCAACATTCCCAGACAAAGGGGATTAAACCTAACTCCCAACCCCTTTTTTGTCCTAGAAAGGGAGTAAAAGTCATACATTGTATTAAGCATTAGTTTCATTTATCTCAGTGATTACTTCTAATTATAGATAATTATAGATATTCTCATATTTTTCTCATTTTTATAGTAAACTCAAAAAATAACTATTTTAATCAAAGTTATGCAAAACATTTCTGATTACCGAAAATCTAGTCTATCTACCAAAAATTCAGCAAATATACTTACACAGATCAACATCACCCATCTAAATGTAAATTATCGGACACAGGAAGCATTAAGAGATATTAACTGCACAATTAAACCAGGAAAAATCACAGGTATCTTTGGACCCAATGGTGCAGGTAAAAGCACATTAATGAAAGCTATTTTAGGGTTAGTTCCCATCACTAACGGTCAAGTTATATACCAAAATCAGCCCTTAACCCAGCAACTAGAGAAAATTGCTTATGTACCCCAACGTAGCCAAATTGACTGGAATTACCCCGCCACCGTATGGGATGTAGTCATGATGGGGCGTATTAAAAAAACAGGCTGGTTACGTAGTTTCTCTACAGTCAGCCGCCAAATAGCCACACAAGCATTAACAAAAGTGGGAATAGAAGCATTAAAAAATCGTCCCATTGGTGAACTTTCAGGAGGACAACAACAACGGGTATTTTTAGCCAGGGCTTTAACTCAAGAAGCCGAAATCTTCTGTTTTGATGAACCATTTGTAGGTATTGATCAAAAAACCCAAACTATCATATTTGAAGTCTTTCAAGAACTAGCAAAAGCCAATAAAATCGTCTTAGTAGTTAATCATGACTTAGGTGAATCTATTACCCATTTTGATGATTTAATCTTACTAAACTGTGAATTAATCGCCACCGGTTCACGCCAACAGGTGTTAACAGAAAATAACTTAAATCGGGCTTATAGTGGAAAAGTCATGTACTTTGCTGAAGCAGCATAATAATTAATAAATATCTTCTCTTCCCCTCTTCCTTTGCGTTCTTTGCGCCTTCGTGGTTCATTTTCATCTATGTTGCAAACACTAATTGAACCGTTGCAATATGGCTTTATGCAACGTTCCTTAATCATCGCCATACTAGTAGGATTATTGTGTGCTATAGTCGGTAGTTATTTAATGGTACAACGCCTAGCATTACTGGGAGATGCTATTAGTCATTCAGTATTACCAGGACTGGCTATAGCCTTCATGATTGGTGCTAATATCTTTGTTGGGGCGTTTATTGCGGGGGTTTTAAGTACCATGGCCATAGCCTTAATTAAAACCCGATCTCCCATTAAGGAAGATGCTGCTATGGGCATAGTTTTTTCTGCTTTTTTTGCTCTGGGAGTTACTTTAATTACAGTCATTCAAAAGGATAATAAAATTGATTTGAATCACTTTCTTTTTGGTAATATTTTAGGGGTAACTGTTGATGAAGTCAGGGATACAGCTATTATTGCAGCTATTGTTTTAATGGTAGTTTTCTTATTATATAAGGAACTGTTATTTTACACATTTGATCCTTTAGGAGCGCAAGCTGCTGGTTTACCAGTTAATCGTTTAAATTTTGGTTTAATGTTGTTAATTGCTTTGACAATTGTTGCCAGTATGAAAGCTGTGGGAGTAATATTAGTATTATCGCTTTTAATTACTCCTGGTGCAACTGCTTTTTTATTAGTCAAACGTTTACATCAAGTCATGATTTTAGGGGCGGTAATTGGGGTAATTTCTAGTATTAGCGGAATGTATCTTAGCTACTTTTATAATTTACCTTCTGGTCCGGCTATTGTATTAGTGGTTTCTGGTTTATTTACTTTGGCTTTATTGTTTAGTCCTCGACATGGGATTTTGATATCTATTATGAATAGGAAATAAAATTATCAAATTATCAAATTGGTAATTTTATTACATTTAATACTAGTTTATATTTACATAAATCCACGTAAGGTAACTTTTTTTGTGTAGTAGCGATCGCTAATTGCCGTTATTTTACTAAACTGGAAAAGTGTTCACAATTACCGTTATTATATTCTTGAGGTGTTAGATCAAGAGTGCAGCCACCCAGGGGAAAGAAAATGAATGAGATCCAAGGACAACTCCCGATTTTAACTGGAAACAGAGGAAGATACCAACTTCTTGGACGTTTAGGAGGAGGGAGTTTTGGGGACACTTTTTTAGCTATTGATTTAAATACGCTTACTCAGCGCTACTGTGTGATCAAGCGATTACGAATTGATAGTCATCATTCTCCTGAAATAGTTGCAGGGATTAAAAAAGCCTTTGAAAAGGAGGCTAAGGTTCTGGAAGATTTAGGAGATAGAAGCGGTAACATTCCCTGCTTATATGATTATTTTTCCTCAACTGTAACTGACCCCGAACTCAGTACCCCACAGGAGTTTAATTATTTGGTTCAACAATATATCGAAGGAGAGGATCTAAAAAAGGAACTGGAACAACAAGGACGTTTCTCAGAAGCCAAGGTTTTGGCCTTATTAAATAATATTTTACCTGTTTTAAAATTTATCCATAAAAATAACGTTATTCACCGGGATATTAAACCTAGTAATATTATGCACTCCAAAGAAGAAGATAACAAATTCTATTTAATTGACTTTGGAGCAGTTAAACAAGTGATAAAAGGTGATATTGACACCACAGAAACATCTATGGTCTTTGGAACTCCTGCTTATGCTCCCCTAGAACAAATCAGAGGGGAAAAGGTTGATTATTCCAGTGATTTATATGCTTTAGCTGCTTCTTGTGTGCAATTATTAACAGGTGAATTTCCAGACGATTCCCGCGATGTTAATAATCTTTGGAATTGGCAAAAATATCCCCATATTAGTGAACATTTAGGTAAGATACTAGAGCGTATGCTCCAAGAAGATCTTGATCATAGATTCCAGTCAGCACAGGAAGTAATGGAAGCTCTAAATAAAGGAGATGATCCTAGTGATAAAAATAATGGTGATGATCAAACGACAGAAATTATCTCTCCTCCCAAACCTCAATTTATTAAAGTTTTATTGATAACAGCAATTATTTTGACGACTACTGGGGTTTTAATAGCTATTTATCGCTATCAAAATCAAGACTCACAAGTAAATATTAAAACTATTCCTGGTCAACTATTTGAGGATAAACAATTTGGAATTGAGATCAAATATCCTCAAGATTGGAAGGCTGAAAAACAACAATATAGTCCGTTAACCGGGGGAACTATTGCCAAAATATTCCCTAATACTTCTAGTCTGAATCTCGAAGTAGGGCTATTTATCCGTATTGAAGATATACAAAAATCTCAGACTTTATCAGAGTATAATCAGGCTGCTATCGAACAAATTAAAAAATCCGTTAAAAACGTCCAAATTCTGGAACAGCAATCGAAAAAAATAGATAATCGAGAGGGATATCAAATAGTTTATACAGGTGAAGATCAAATTAATAACTTTAGGTTTAAAGCTATGGAAGTTTGGACTATCAGTAATTCAAAAGTTTATATTCTGACTTATCGAGCCGAAGAACAAGTCTATGACGTATTTCTTCAATATGTAGAACAAACCATGATTAAGTCTTTTCGTTTGAAGTCTTAAGTACTCCTTTACTTCTACAATCATCTCGTGGGGAGTTATTAGCGAGATTTTCGGCACAATAGTAATTTATCAGTTATGGGTAATTCATAAATTACCCACTACATCCACAACTTTGATCAGATTTGAAGATATTAGTATTAGTATAATATTTCTTGAATGAAAACCCATTGACAATAATTAAGGTTTTTTCTCAAAAAAAGCGCAAGCAGATTATATCTAAAAAGATTGTACAAAAAATAGTTGAGAATTGCAAGCCCTGAAATTAACTTTTTTCGTCAGCTTATTGAGAAAATTCTCAAGATTATTGAGAATATGGGCTAATATAGGGTACTAGTCCTTTTTTGCTGAAGAATGATTTAAATAACTTATTGGATATATTCATATGTATAATAATCCTTGATGATGGTGCGTTACGCTGTCGCTAACACACCCTACTTAATAAACACATTACACCTAAAAACCTAGATTTGTAGGTTGGGTTGAAGCATGAAACCCAACATGAGCGTTGGGTTGCGCTGTCGCTTAACCCGACCTACAAAAAATAGTCTATAAAGTAGGTTGGGTTGAAGCATGAAACCCAACATAAACGTCGGGTTGCGCTGTCGCTTAACCCGACCTACAAAAAATAGATAAAGCTGAATGGTTGGGTTGAAGCATGAAACTAGTTTTTTTAACGAACCACAGAGACACAGAGGACACAGAGGTAGGAAAATAAGAGATATTCACATTTCATTTAGGATTGCTATATAACCCATATCTACTAATTAAAGTTAAAATAAATGACTCGCTTTATACATGATCAATTTGCTAAACAATATCTAACAGAACTATTAACACCCTATGGACAAGTAGAAACCAGTAAAGACATCACCGCAGAAGTCAGACAAATTGACGTATTATTTATCCCCTCATCCCCACCCACCAACCTAGCAACACTAGGCGTATTAGGGAAAATGGCGGCTAATTATGCGGTATTTGAACCATTTCGCAATGCTGTGGGTAGAAGTGAAATCCGCAGTTGTATGGGTAAATTATTTGACATTCATGCCCAGGTTGAACGTCAAGCTAAACGCAATGACACGCGAATAAATGAATCCGAATTAGCTAATTTGTGGATTTTGACTCCTACAGTATCAGTAGAAATCCTCGATAGCTTTAATGCTAGTTTGGATGAGGAAAACTGGGGTCAGGGGATTTACCTTTTTGGTAAAGGATTTAAAACCGTCATTGTGAGTATTCATCAATTACCCAGTACACCCGAAACCCTGTTTTTGCGGATATTAGGTAAGGGAAAAGTACAAAGACAAGCGGTGGAAGAATTGGAAACACTGACAAATAATAGTCCGTTTCTAGCAGATGTCATAGAATTAGTACATAACCTAATTGCTGTGTTATCGGCACGTCAGCGTCAAGAACAAGATATTGATCAGGATGATCAGGAGTTAATTATGAAATTATCCCAAATGTATCAACAACAATTAGAAGAACTGAGAAAACAAGGACTCCAGGAAGGACGAGAAGAAGGAAGACAAGAAGGACAACAGGAAGGACTTAGGACTGGTGTAGAGAGGGAAAGACGCGCTATCATTGAGAGTATTCTACAAGTGCGTTTTGGTGAAGTTGATGCCGAATTGACAAGAATTATTAACCCCCTGATGGCTATGAGTAGAGAAGAATTTACTCCTTTACTTCTACAATCATCTCGTGAGGAGTTATTAGCAAGATTTTCGGCACAATAAGCTGTTACGCAGCTAGATCCAATAATCCTGATATTGTTATTTCTTGTGGTGCGGGCATCTTGCCCGCAAGAATTATACAAATTAAATGCAGTACATCTGAGTAATTTATGGGTAATTGATGAATTACCCACTACATCCACAACCTTGATCAGATTTGAAGATATTAGTATTAGTATAATATTTCTTGAAAACCCATTGACGATAATTAAGGTTTTTTCTTAAAAAAAGCCCAAGCAGATTCTATCTAAAAAAATCATACAAAAAATAGTTGAGAATTGCAAGCCCTGAAATTAACTTTTTTCGTTAACTTATTGAGAAAATTCTCAAGATTATTGAGAATATAGGCTAATATAGGGTACTAGTCCTTTTTTGCTGAAGAATGATTTAAATAACTTATTAGATATATTCAGATGTATAATAATCCTTGATGATGGTGCGTTACGCTGTCGCTAACACACCCTAGCTAAATGAAGCTCTTTCTCGCTAATTACAGCAGTTTCCGATATTATGAAGTACAGATATTAATAATAAAACTCTTGTGGTGCGGGCATCTTGCCCGCACAAGGTGTACCTCACTCAAAGCTACTTGCTGCATTAACGACGAATTTTCCTAGCTATACCAGGCCAATTTTGATCAGCTTTTTGAATATTTCCAGGAATGTCCTTTTCCCAGCGTTTTTGAGTGTCCAAATTAACATTTAAGTACAGCTTACCGGACACAATTTTCCAGGCATTAGGGTCAATAGGTGCAGTATATCCTCTACTGACAGCCCAAGCACAAAATCCTCCATATTGCGGAGCGTATTTTTCAGGATTTTTCATAAATAGGTTGCGGTTTTCGGCTGTGGAAAATCGCCAATTTACATCCTGCCATTTATAGGTGAAATTAGCATTACCTGGGGTTGCTTTTCCTTGTTGAAAATAGGCAACGGCATCAAAACCTTTTAAAACAAAGGAGTCTTGGATATTAAACACCTTACCAGCCAGCTTTAAAGGGGTATTAACCGGGGTATTTTGCCTTTGAATAGCATTTGGAGCAAAATTACCATGGTTGGTGGGTTGAAGGCTGGGAATAACGGTTGTAGTGGTTGCATGAGAACGATAACCGGAAGCTAACCCCACCATGAATATTGAGGATGTGATGAAAGCGATAAAATTCTGGTGATTCATAAACTGGTGATTCATAAAAATGTTTATTTGTTTTAGGACAATATCAGGTTCTTACCCCACCCTAACCCTCCCCTTATCAAGGGGAGGGGACTAGATTCCAGTTTCCTCAAGAGGGAATTTTTTGAACAGATGTTAAATAGAATGATGGAAAAGTGGTAAGAATTGTCTTGTTAGAAATTGTCATTAAGAAATTCTCGGCCATTTACCAATCCATTCTCCACCGCGAAAACGCCAACGGGGAAATAATAACCGCATAACTACCCAAGCAGATAAATAAACTGCTAACCAAACTAAGCCATAATGTTGAATAAATCTGGTTAAGTCAAATTCGGTTTTAGGAATATGAGGTAAACCGATATTGGCAATTATTAAAGCCAGAAATACCCCTTCTATAACTCCTGCATAAAGTTGAAATATTCCAGGCCAGTCATGGTCCCAGAGATATTTTTGCAGAAAATCATACAAAACATCCCAAGCAATGCCAAATAAACCTACATAAAACACAACCCAAAAGTAAACTAAGTTGGAAGCAATGCCTAAATATCCCCCATAAAAAAGCAGAGAAACTAACATTCCCACTGTTGCTAACAAAAAAATTCGTGTTTGCCAGCGTCCGAATAAAGTTGGAGTCATAATGATATGAGAAGTAGTGTAAATTAAGGTTTTTAGAAAAAATTCAGAAGAATTTAGGACTTACGCATGAGTCACGGAATAACGAACCACTGAGGCACAGAGAACACAGAGAAATGAGGGTTTGAGGAATATTTTCCGTAAGTCCTGGAATTCTGGAATTGAAAAATTAAGGCTTTTGATTCAATGCCCATTTTAGCCATTGCCAAAGGGAATAAATTCCCTGAATATAGCGGACTCCTGGAGCTTTTACAGCAGCCAAAGCCTCGATAGAACGATGGGCAGCATATTGTAGTCCTAAAAATGTGTCTACGGGGGCGTAGGGACCGCCTAAGGTGATAATTCCTGCCCCATATATGCGAGAACGATTATTTCGCAGTTTTTTGATTTCAAAGTTGTTTTCTACATGAAAACGTCCTTCTGGGTTAAAATCTAGGTCGTAATGCAGTATTAGGTCTTTTAAAAATGGACTTTCTAAAGGATCGGAAATCAATCCTGTACAGTCAATCACAAAATCAGCAATTAGGGTTTTTTGACCTTTGCTAGTGACTACATGAGTAACAACTTGACCTTGGGAATTACGTTCTAGTTTGGTGACTAAACCATAATGAATTTCATACCATTTCTGAGCTATTCCTTGACGAACAATGTCGCGCCATTTTTTGCGACTAGCTGTGGTTGTTCCCCCCCAAGCCTGTAATAATTCCCGTCGTCTTAACGGGTCAGCGGCTTCTAGCATTGTTCGCATATCACCGCCCCAAGTTCCTTTTGGCCAGTTAAAAGGTTGAAATTCCCAATCATTTTCTACGTAGCGTTTAGCTGGCTGAAATTCTTGACCTTTGCGGGGGTCTCGGTTTAAATGAATTACCTGAATATGTTTCATTTTTCGGGCTTCATACAGCCTTTCTAATATTTGTGAGGCTACAATTCCCGACCCACGAAGGACAATAGTACCGCCTTTTTTTTCTAATTGTTGGTAAATATGATCATGGGGTTCATAACCTTGAACTACTGTTTTATAATTTCCTGTTTCTTCGGGATATTCTTGACGATATTTTTCCAGGTCTGGTAGTAGTTTGATTGCGGGATAACCTGTGCAGAGATGGACATATTTAGCTAATAAAAATTGGTGATTTCCGTCTTCTTGGTTGGAAGTGGAATAGGCAATACAATAACGCCCGTCTTCCGTTTGTCGTAGACTACGAATACTGCCATATTCTAACATTTTACCCCAACTAATGCGATCGCTCTCCCGGTCCATGGACTCAAATACATCTCGTCCACGGGGGGTGTAGGTATCTGCATAAACAGGTTCAGCAAAAACTTGCCACAAAAATCCTAAAGCTGCACCAACTTGTCCAGAAAAGAAGGATCTCCAAGCATCTCTTAAAGCATATCCTGGCCAGCCCCAAATATTATCAGGACAGGAATCTGAACCGGAACGAATTCGTTTATGTCGGGGAATTTGACAATTTTTCAGTAGGCTTTCATAGCGTTTATAAGGTTTGTCTTGAACACTCAAAACTTTAATATTTTCCGGTTTAACTCCCGCAATTCTCAACATATCCACCCAAACAAAACTGCCCATTCCTCCCCCGCAGGCCACATATTCTGTTTCTCTGACTAAAATACCACTGCGACGAATAGCTTCTAGGGGAACCTTTTCTGCATTCCAAAAGTTGAAATTATAGGGAAAACCCGCTATTTGAATGGGTACAGCGTCGGGAGTTTGTTGTTCTAAAGCATCCGTATAAGGATTAAAAATGATGGATGATTGAGAATCTGGTAATTTCCGCACCCTAGATACGGGAATAATCTCCGATTGGGGGTTAAAAATTGTGGACTTACCTTCAAGTACAATGGTAATATTCTCATCCCCAGATCGAATGAGGATAACGGTAATGGTGTAGTTACCTATTCCCAGTCTATCCCCACTGATTAAAGTCCGACGTTGTTTAAGTAGTTTTTCACCGTTAACAAGAGTGCCATTGGCGCTCTTGTCTTCTATATAAAGCTGATTGTTTTCTAAGGTAATTTGAGCATGAAAGCGAGAAATTTGCTTATGAGAGTCTAATAAAACTATAGGAGACACCGTTTCACCATTGATAACCGCAGGAAGTTGACTCATATCCCTGCCGATAGCTACTGGTAGGTTAAAAACCTGTTCTTCCTGCTCCTGTGTCAGTTTATTTTCGGAAATCAGTTTGATTTGCATGGTTTTGATGCCCCCATTTACATCTTGAGATATTATTGATAATATTAATACATTAATATTCTGCTCCATTTCCATAGGAGTACTGAAAAACTTTAAAATAATTTTATGTTTTTATGTTTTTATTTCTTATTTGCTATTTTAAAGGTTAATCGCTACATATCTGGCTATCAAGGTGCGGTAAACTAACAAAAGCAGTTTTTCACCTCAGAACAATGACAGCAAATAGTCCCACGATTTTGGCTTTAGACTTTGATGGAGTGGTTTGCGATGGACTAATTGAGTATTTTGAGGTAGCATGGCGTACCTACTGTCAAATTTGGTCGCCGGTTGACGATACACTACCAGATGATTTAGCTTTGAGATTCTATCGCTTACGTCCTGTAATTGAAACCGGTTGGGAAATGCCTGTTTTAATTAAAGCTTTAATTGCAGGTTTTTCTGATGCTCAAATCCTGCAATCATGGACAACTATTACCGCCGAAATTTTAGTAGCAAATAACTTAGAAGCAAAAGCAGTTTCTACACAATTAGATAATTTGCGAGATGAATGGATTGAGAAAGATTTAGATGGTTGGTTAAGTCTACATAGATTTTATCCTGGTGTCATTGAAAGACTGAAAATAACTCTTGAGACTCAAGTTCAGTTATATATTGTCACTACTAAAGAAGGGCGATTTGTCAAGCAATTGTTACAACAAGAAGGAGTTAATTTACCATCAGAAAATATTTTTGGTAAAGAGGTAAAACGCCCAAAATATGCAACTTTACGAGAATTAATCAAGAAAGCAAATACCCAAACTGTTAATTTATGGTTTGTTGAAGATAGATTAAAAACTTTACAATTAGTGCAACAACAATCAGACTTAAATCATGTAAAACTTTTTCTCGCAGATTGGGGTTATAATACTTCATTAGAACGGGAAGCAGGAAAAAATGATTCCCGTATTCAACTAATATCACTTTCTCATTTTACTTACGATTTTGCAACCTGGTTGTAATTTAACCAATATCTAGAATATCTACATCCCCGACTTCTTAGACAAATCGGGGAGCTTATTAATAAGATTAATTACCTCTTGATAATTACTGATTCTTTTTTGTTTTTGAAATAAGTTAGCTGCTGTATTTAAATCGCTAATTGCTCCCTGTTTATCACCTAAAGCATTGCGAGTAATACCTCGATTTTGGTAAGCTTCAGGAAAGTTAGGATTCAGCTTTAATGCTTGGTTAAAATCTCTAATAGCTCCTGGGAAATCTCCCAAATCATGACGAGTAAATCCCCGATGATTATAAACACCCGCATAATTAGGATTTAGGCTGATTGCTTGATTATAATCTAAAATTGCTCCTTTTAAATCTCCCAGTTTATAGCGAGATATTCCTCGTTTATAGTAAACTTCAGCAAAATCAGGACGTAACTTCAAGGCTTGATTATATTCTGCAATTGCTTCTTTGATATCTCCTGATGTATGGCGGTTAATTCCTCTATGAAAATAGATGATAGCCTCTTTTTTATCAGCTTGTGCTAACAGTGATGATTTGATTCTAGTATCGGAAATACTTGCCAAATTCTTACCACTCACTTTTGGAGTATATAATATAATTCCGAATAGAAGGATTGTCATTGTTAATTTCCATTTTTTCATGACACCATTTTTCCAGTTATTAGCATACAGTTGTTAATTATATAGTATTTACATCTATTCGCACAACTACAAACACTATGCTTGATTTAACAAAAATATCGGGACAAATGCAAGGTTTCAGTCAACATTTGACTTCAGAAGTGGCCGCAAGTCATCAGCGGTTAGAATTAGCACAACAATTTTTTAAACAGGCTGTAGAGTGTCAACAGGAGTTAGTTGAACGTCAGGAAAAATGGCACAATCGGATTCTCTTTGCTAATGCTACACCAATTGAACCCCTAGAAACCTGTATTACTATTCCTGTTCCCCCGAAAATTCATACTGTCATTTCTACTGATGGTTCGCAAATTGCCCCTAATCATCACGAAATTGCGTATTGTTACTTACTCAATATCGGCAGGGTGGTTTTACACTATGGTCAAAATATTCACCCCATTCTCGATAGTCTACCGGAGATATTTTATCGCCCCGAAGATTTATATATCTCCCGTCAATGGGGAATTAGAGCGGAAGAATGGATGGGTTATCGGCGTACTGCTTCGGAGGCTACGGTATTAGCTGAACTGGCTTGTAGTGTGAAAACAGCAGCACCAACTTTAGCCATGGTTGATGGTTCGTTAATATACTGGTTTTTAGATCAGTTACCGATGGATGCCCGCGATCGCATTTTACCACCTATTTTAGAAGCCTGGCAAAAACTCCAACAAGCTCAAATACCCCTCATGGGTTATCTTAGTGCCTCTCGCAGCACGGAAGCCACTAACTTTTTACGGTTTTTGGCTTGTCCCTATCCTGTCCCCGATTGTATCACCTATTGCCCCAACCAACTAGAATACGTACCTTGTAAAAAATTTGATACTTTGCGCGATACAAGCATCATGACTAGCCAACTCCAACCTGGACAACGAGGACCATTATGGCGGAGTAATGCGCGAATTTTAGAATTGTATGACGACCAAATTATTTATTTTTGTTACGTCCATGTCGGTACAGAAATCGCCCGGATTGAAGTCCCTGCTTGGGTTGTCGCCAATCAAACTATGTTTGATCAAGCACTAGGACTAATGTTGGCACAAGTACAAAAAGGATACGGTTATCCTGTGGCTATTGCGGAAGCCCATAATCAGGCTGTAGTCAGAGGTGGTGACAGGACCCGTTTTTTTGCCCTTTTAGAACGACAAATGATCAAAGCTGGGATTAAAAATGTCGGTATTTCCTCTAAAGAAGCCAGAAAACGCGGTAGCATTGCTTAAAGTTATTTTAACATCGTTTTAATTGGGTTAATAAAACCACAATTTCATCTATTGCTGTTCTCACAATTTTACTAGGTTGTTCAGATTGGTTCACCATAATACTAAAAACTAAAGGCTCATAATTAGCTGAATTTACATATCCAGAAAGAGCAGAAACTCCTGTCATGGAACCGGTTTTTCCTTGGACAATTCCCACAGCAGCAGTATTAATCAAGCGATTTTTTAAGCTACCTGTCATACCTGCAATGGGTAAGGAAGCCCGAAAAATTTCTCTTTGAGGTGATTTATCAATTGCTTGTAAAACTCGTACTAAAGCCGCTGGAGTCGTTAAATTCTTGCGAGATAACCCAGAACCATCTACAATTACATAACTTTCTGGTTCAACTCCTAATTGAGTTAAGGTTTCTTTCATAACTTGTAATCCGATATCAGCCGTATTTTGATCTTTTTCTCTTGGTTTTTTAATAGCTAAACTTCTGAGTAGAGCCTCAGCATACAAATTATTGCTATTTACATTTGTCTCTATTAATAATTCAGACAAAGGTGGAGATTCTACTGCGGCTATTTCTTTGCCATTTTTATTTTTATTCAAATTACTAATTACAGTTTCTTGAACGGTAATTCCTGCTATGATTAAATTATGACGAAATTGTTTTAAAAAATTGCTAATTGGATCAAATACAGCTATAGCAGTAATTTCCGGTTGGGAATTTACCGCTAATTGTCCTTTTATCCTCAAAATCTGTCCTTTTAAATCGCGGTTAATTTCTACAAAACCGGGTTTATCTGCTTGAGTAGTAATGGTATTATTCTCAATTTTCCACTGATATGCTTCTGTAAGTTCAACCCATTTTAGTTGTAATGGTTGTCCGATATTTTGGGGTAAAAAACTTAATCCAGAAGCGTTATCATTTAATATTAAACTATTAACAGGAGCGCCATAATCAGCCTGTATATCTTCCCATTCCCAACTGGAATGAACTACTTCACCTTGAAAATAACTATCATCAGCAATTAACTGATTAATTTCTCTAATTCCCTGTTGATAAAGTTGTTTTGCTAATAATACTAATTGAGGGTTTTTAAAACTCGGATCTCCCCTACCCACTACACGCAAAATACCATTACCATCATCATAAATAGAGGTACGAATCCGAAAATCTGAACCTAATTTCTGTAATGCTACAGCAGTGGTAAATAGCTTAATATTAGAAGCGGGAATAAAATATTTCTGGCTATCTTGACTATAAAGAATCTTGTCTGATGATAATGTTTTAACTAAAATTCCCCAACGTCCTCGACTAAATTGAGGCCGATTGATAATAGTATTAATTGTTGATGATAATTGAGCGGGACAAAGGGATTTGCTAGTAGTAACTTCTGGAACTACTGTTTGTGCTGCAGCTACTTTCTGAATGCTACCAATTTGGATACTGATAAATAGAAATATCAAGCTAAAAAAGTATTTTTTTAACATATTACCAACTGTTTTGTCTGGCTAGATTTTTGAACTTTGTAAATTGAGGATCAAATAATAGTTTGATTGTTCCTGTTGGTCCATTCCGATGTTTAGCGATGATCACTTCGGCAATTCCTCTATCTGGAGTATCTGGTGAATAATATTCATCACGGTATAACATCATTACTATATCCGCATCTTGTTCGATTGATCCCGATTCTCTTAAATCAGATAACATTGGCCGTTTATTAGTTCTTGCTTCCACCCCCCGACTTAACTGTGATAAAGCAAGAACCGGTACAGATAATTCCCTCGCTAAACCTTTTAAAGAACGGGTAATTCTTGATAATTCTTGCACACGATTATCACCTGCTCCTTCCATTAATTGCAAGTAATCAATGACTATTAATCCTAAATTTCCATTTTGTTCTGCTTGCAGTCTTCGGGCTTGACTTCGTATTTGTGTAACTGTAATATTTGCCGTATCATCAATAAACATTGGTGTTTCTGAAAGCTTATCAATAGCACGGCTTAACGGTTCCCATTGCGTTTGACTAATGCGACCACTTCTTAAATAACTGCTTTCAATTCCTGCTTCACTAGCTAATAGTCTTTGTACTAGTTGTTCCTTGGACATTTCTAAACTAAAAACAGCCACCGGTAGTTTATAACCAGCAGCAATATTATGAGCAAGGTTAAGACAAAAGGCGGTATTGTGAACACAAATATCATTAGCGACAAAATTATGTGTTTTAGGAATTGTTAAATCATAAACTTGTTTGTTACCAACTGATTCAATGGAAATGATTTCATCCCAATATACATCACTATTTGCTAATTGCTGAAGTGGTAATTTGTCTAATGCAGTGGCTAAAATCCATAATCTTTCTCTTGTTAATGCCCGTTTACCGACATGAATATTGGTATAGCTTTTAATCCCAGATCGTTTTGCTAAACTACTCCAGGTTTCGCTACCTTTAGCTGCTGCTAATTGTTCCCAAATTTCTACAGGTATTAAGTCACGATTGGTTTGATATCTTTTTTGAGATATTGCTGCTGTAACTTTTGCTAATGCTGCTTCTTTGCCAAAAATGCCAATTTCTGCAATGAAGTTTTTGATAGATAAAGCATCAGTAATATCTAATTGCCATGCTGGTCTACGGGTATTATTATATTTCACAGACCGCTTTTTCAAAGCAGCAATAATACCAAATCTTAACAACAGATGTTGAATTTGTCTTGCTAGTCTTTCGCTGACTGTACAATAACCTAATTGTGATTGACCACTATTAAGCACAGTAGCCCAACCATCAGTGGCAAAAAGACGATTTAGAAACAATGATAATTGTGATTTTTCTAATTTAAAGACAATGTTTGGGATAGTTTGAGTATCAGCATCTTTACCCCATAAACCTAATTTTTCTAATCCAACACATAATGAAGGTGTCTGTTGTCCTGGGGAATCTTCCCTTGTTATTGACAAACCACCAAATTCAGTTACTGCTTCAGAAAAATCTGTTTGCAATAATGGGTTGCTGTTTGTAAATCTAGGAGTGCTATTAGTTAAACCACCATCACCAATTAAATAACCTAATAATTTGACTTCACACTCGCGGATAGTTTCTGTTCCAAACACATCTATTTTGCGAGGGATGGCAATCTTATTTCCTACTTGTAAATTTTCTAATCTTTGCCAACCTTTAATAGTTAAAAATGGGTGAGTAATTGTGGTTTCAATTGCCCGTCCTAAGCGAGTTGTGATGCGAAAAACTGGTTTAATTCCATCATCTACAAATGCAGATGGTTGGGTAAAGGTAAATTTCCAATCATCATTTAATGTTAATAATGAACCTTGCCGTTGCTGATATAATTCTTCAATTGTGGCAATTTGTCCATCTGCTAAGACGATTTCTGAATCATAACTGAGACATTTCCCCATTGACGGCCTCCCAGCTACGATAATTAAATCAGAACGCTGAAAACCGCTAGTCATAGCATCTAAATCATAAAAACCACAGGGTATTCCTGGTAAAGCAATACCTTGATGACGAGTTTCAATATCTTGGAAAGTATTAATTAATGTATCACCAATATGAACTAATCCTGATTGGGGTTTTTCTTGGGTGACATTAAAAACTTTTTGTTCGGCTTGATCTAGAACAATTGGTAATTCTGTTTCTGTTTCATAACCCAGATGTACAATTTCATTACCTGCTTTAATTAATTGTCGTCGCAGGTATTTTTCCATGACTAACCCTGCTAAAGCATCAATATTCACCGCTGAAACCGTGCGGTCTACTAGTGTGGCTAATTTATTTCTTCCACCAATTCTTGTTAGTTGATCATTGTCTGTTAACCAACTGGTGATGGAAAGCAAATCTGTGGGTTTTTGTTGCGTATGAAGACGCAAAGCGGCCTGATAGATTATTGTATGGGCGCTAATATAAAAGGCTTCGGGGACTAAGCGATCGCTCACTCGACCAATAGCCTCCGGATCTAGTAAAATACCCCCTAGAATCGCCTCCTCTGCTTCGATATTTTGTGGTGGTAGGCGATTACTACCATCACTTTGAAAACTCAGTTCTTCAGCCATTAGGTTTATTGGATTCTTATAGTTTGTATTTATACTTTAACTATACCAAAAGCTGTAATTCACCAAATTTTAGATTTTAAATTTTGGATTTTAAATTTTGGATTTTGGATTAAAGATTGAAAATTCATACCTAGTCTGAATCTGATTCCGCCGAATTTATGCGGGTATAAATCTAAAATCCAAAATTGACAAGCCCCCGGACTAATTACTGGAGTCCATCTAAAATCTAAAATCTAAAATCTAAAATCCAAAATCTAAAATTAAATTGAAATCCGTTAGTTAGAGACGACTTCAATATTAATTTCTGCTGTTACTTCAGAATAGAGCTTAATTTCCGCTTTATAAGTACCCAATTGGCTAATATCAGGAATGGTAATACCACGACGATCTATTTCTAGATTAGCCGCTTTTAAAATAGCATCTGCTACATCTTGGGTAGTAACAGTACCGAAAATAGCCTCATTTTCACCAACTTGCTTGGCAATTTTTAAGTTACCAACTGTTTCTAAAGCTGCTTTTTGTTCAGTTGCTTGTTGTTTGAGTTCTAATTGTCTTTGGCGTTCTTTTTCCCGTTTCCGTTCTACTTGTTTGAGAATACCCGGTGTCGCCCGATCTGCTAAACTCTGGGGAATCAGATAGTTACGAGCATAACCGGGAGCTACTTCTACTAAGTCGCCGATTTTTCCCAGTTTACTGACATCTTTTGTTAAAACCAATTGCACACGTTTCGCCATTGTTTTTCGCTTTTCTTTGTAATATCTTAGTTATTTGGATGTCATCAGTGTGGCTGACAAGATTGTAGCTTGATCCTCAGCGACTTTGAACATACCCACAGCCTTGATATTGTAGCGAAATTTGGGGAGCGATCGCAATACTAAATCCCATAAATAAAAATATTAAAAATTAAAAGGGAACTCTTAACTCTTAACTGGGAACAGTTTTAACTGTCTGGATATCCTCAATTTTCCAAATCCGACAAAGAAAAATGCAATTCATTTTCAGACACCATTAGCCAAAACCTGGCACTTTTTTATGGTAAAAATCCGCGAAACCCTTTGTTAATAAATGGTTTTAGGTTTATATGGCTAACGCCACGCTACGCTATCAGCAAACCCTATATACAATCTTAATATAGCTAAGTCTTGTGGTGCGGGCATCCTGCCCGCTATACCTGCCCGCTATCATTCTACAAATTAAATGCAGTACAGACTAAAAATTATCCTTCATGCCTCGAATCCGGGCAAAGGTTTGAACTTCTTCATGACTTTTCGCTGTTGCTTGTAAAGACGGTTTATCCCAACGCAAAAAAGGATTTGTGAGTTTTTCTATTCCCAAAAGTGATGGAACTGTGGCTTCATTGGCCTCCCGTTGAGTTTTAACATCCTGGTAGCGTTTTTGCAAATCCGCATTTTCCGGGTCTACAGTCACAGCAAACCGCAAATTGCTGAAAGTATATTCATGGGCGCACCAAACGCGAGTATCATCCGGTAAAGCCCGTAGTTTATTTAAAGATGCTACCATTTGCCCCGGTGTACCTTCAAATAAACGACCACAACCACCAGCAAACAATGTATCACCACAAAACAATTCCCCCGGCTCTCCTGGGCTTTCTGGCGGGAAATAGTAAGCAATATGAGCGCGGGTGTGGCCAGGAACAAACAACACCTCAGCAGTACGATTTCCAAATTGGACGCGATCACCGTTGTCTAAAAATACCTGCTGTCCCGGAATCCGGCCTCTATCTTCCGCACCTCCATAAACTGTCACTTGGGGAAATTTTTTCATCAATTGAGTATTTCCACTCACATGATCACCATGATGGTGAGTATTAAAAATTGCTACCAAATCAGCATTTAATTTTGTCAATTCGTCTAATACTGGTTGCGCTTCGGCCGGATCAACAACAGCCGCAATATTCTGTTGTGGATCATGCAGTAAAAATATATAATTGTCTGAAAGTACCGGCAGACGGATGATTTGCATTAGCTTTTCTTCCCCCGTTGGTGAATTTATTTATAATATGTCCTGTATTATTTTAACCCAACCTATTCGATAAATTCAATAAATTTGTATAACCGCTTCGGCTATCCATTACCCTGAGATGATTTATTTAGTACAATTGTTGAATGATGTCCTATTTTGTCCGGTTTTTCAGGAGCAGTTTTCGTTAATTTCTAATTTCTAATTTTCTTTTCCCTGTTCCCTGCTATAAATATAGTTTTTATATATTTGGATTTTTTTGTCAATCATCGGGGAGTCAAGTCAATGAAGATATTAGTGCTGAGTTGGGAATTTCCACCCAGGATAGTCGGGGGAATTGCTCGTCACGTTGCTGAGTTGTACCCGGAACTGATCAAGTTAGGCCATGACATTCACCTCATTACCCCTGAATTTGGTCAAGCAGCCCTTTATGAAGTCGTTGAGGGGATTCATATTCATCGTGTCCACGTGGCTGCTAGTAACGATTTTTTTCACTGGGTGGTGAATTTAAATGAGAGTATGGGCGCTTATGGTGGTAAGTTGTTGAGGGAAAAGGAGCCATTTGATTTGATTCATGCCCATGATTGGTTAGTTGGTGATGCTGCGATCGCTCTTAAGTATATCTTTAAAATTCCCTTAATTGCCACCATTCACGCCACGGAACATGGACGTTATAATGGTATTCACAATGATACCCAACGCTATATTCATAATAAAGAATATGCACTAGCTGAAAATGCTTGGCGGGTAATCGTTTGTAGTGAATATATGCGTCGAGAAATCGGGCGATCGCTTTCTGTTGCTAGTGATAAAATTGACGTAATATATAATGGTATTCGCCCAGAAAAGAAACGACATGACAAAGATTTTCATCCTCAAGATTTTCGGCGACAATTTGCCACGGATGATGAAAAAATTGTTTATTATCTTGGTCGCATGACCTACGAAAAAGGCGTACCTGTGTTACTTAATGCTGCTCCCAAGGTGCTTTGGGAAATGGGCGGTAATGTTAAATTTATCATAGTCGGCGGCGGTAATACTGAACATCTAAAACGTCAAGCTTGGGATTTAGGAATTTGGCACAAGTGTTACTTTACCGGGTTTCTCTCTGATGAATACTTAGATAGATTTCAAACTATCGCCGACTGTGCGGTTTTCCCCAGTCTTTATGAACCCTTTGGTATTGTGGCTTTAGAAAGTTTTGCCTCTCGCGTACCAGTGATAGTTTCCGATACTGGTGGTTTTCCTGAAGTAGTTCAACATACAAAAACGGGAATTACTACCTGGGTAAATGATCCTGACTCTGTAGCTTGGGGAATTTTAGAAGTTTTGAGAAACCCAGATTATTGTCAATGGTTGGTAAATAATGCCTATGCAGATTTAGAAAAACGATTTAGTTGGCCAAAATTAGGTCAGCAAACAGAAATGGTTTACAAAAGAACAGTCAAAGAACGAGGAGAAATTATCTGGTAGTGATAAAAAACGGTAATTGATGAAATCAGGGTTTCTCAACCCATGCAGGTGGGTTTTGTCTGTGTAGACGCGGTTGATAACTGCCCAAACTAACCAAACTAATATTAATTTAATATTAATTTAGACTACTGCATTCATCTTCTCTGAGGAGAATTAAAGACTACTCTGATTATTAGCCGTAAAAAAACAGTACAAACCCTGTACGCTGGGAATTTAGCTCCTCAAATGCGAGAGTTAGAAATGATTGCTGTTTGCTTGACAAGATTTGAATATGACAAAAGCATTCCCAAATATATCCAGGCATTTGCAGAATGCAAAAAACAGCTTGTTGAGGGTGGTAAACCAAATTATCGGCCGTCTGACAGCACAGTTAAAGCAGTTCCTCAAGGATATCATTGCTGATCACCAAACTCCTCCCCCTGAACCTATTTATCAATTACCTAAACTAGCCGGTCCTGTTCATAACTTAGGTGGTGGTGGTACTGATGTTGATGATGCCATTCAATGGATGATTAATCAAGTCAGGGGGGGTAGTAACAGCGATATTAAAGTTAATGTTTTAGTGATTCGGGCTGCTGGTAAGGATGATTACAATCAGTTAATTTATTCCATGAAAGGTGTCAAATATGTAGAAACTCTCATCATTCGTAACCGCCAAGAAGCAAACAGAACGGATATTTTTGATAAAGTCAGAAATGCTGGAGTAATTTTCTTTGCTGGAGGTGATCAATGTGAATATATTCGTCACTGGAAAAATACTAAATTAGAAGTTGCTATCAAGTCGGTTTATGATCAAGGTGGTGCTATTGGTGGTACAAGTGCCGGGGCAATGATTCAAAGTGAATATGTTTATGATTCTTGCGCTTGTGTGGATAGCATTGAAACTTACGAAGCCCTTGATGACCCTTACAGAAATATTACTTTTACCTATAACTTTTTTCAGTGGAAGCATTTGCGAGGGACTATTATTGATACCCATTTTAATGAACGCAAAAGAATGGGGAGAATTATGGTTTTTATTGCTCGGCAAATTCAAGATGGTGTATCTTCAACTGCTTTAGGGATAGCAATTAGTGAAGAAACTTCTTTATTGATTGATCAATATGGTATTGCTAAAGTTATGGGTAAAGGTGCAGCCTATTTTGTGTTAGGAGATCATCCCCCAGAAGTTTGTGAAAAAGGAACTCCTCTCACTTATCACGACTATAAAATTTGGAGAGTTCCCCAAGGTGACAGTTTCGATTTGAATAAACTACCGTCACGAGGTTATTATCTCAGAAGTGTCAAGCGGGGAAGATTTGACTCAGATCCTTATTAGATATCAAGTAAATTTAGGTGTGTAAGTTAAAACGCACCTAATTTCTATATTGTATAATGCAAGAGGTTTTCAGCGATTTTACAGCCAGTAGCTTTGAATGAGGTACACTTTGTGCGGGCAAGACTTGTACTGAGCAGTTCGACAAGCTCACTGTAACACTTGGTCGTTCGCGTAGCGTGGCGTTAGCCATAGTATGCCCGCACCACAAGAGTTTTATTATTAATATCTGTACTTTTTGTGCGGGCAAGATGCCCGCACCACAAGAGTTTTATTATTAATATCTGTACTTTGTGAATATCGGAAACTGCTGTATATTTTTTTAGATTTTTTTAGATTTTTTTAGATTTTTTACAGGGCTTGGTTTTTTCATGTCAACCTACGGAAGCTATGATTAATTTTTCAAAACTTAAAACTTGATCTAAAAATGATTATTTGTATCAAAACAATTATTGTATAATGGCACTTAAATATACCCAATGTACTAAAGATAATCAAGGTGGGAGTAGTATACATAGGCGATCGCGCAACAGGTAAGACTCACTTGGCCCTAGAGTTGGTCAACCCCAAAGGTGAATATGTCAAAGTTGCCAATCTCGATTATGACAATCTGAGGGTGCAATTGTTGGATGAGAACTCACAGCCCTACGCAACACCTCGGCAAATGCCACACCCCAGGTATTTGGAGATGGAGGTGCGGCTACCGTCTGGTAATAAGCAAATGGTGGTAGATTGGATTGATACAGCGGGGGAGGTGTGGGACAGGAATTTGCAAAAGGATGGTCCTGAAAGATGGAATCAATTTTTACAAACTCTTCGTAACAGTGAGGGCCTGTTGCTGATTTTGCCACCCCATCGGGGCATGGATTTACAACCAGGTATAGACGTGGAGCAGTTTGCCACGCAAAAACAATGGTGTAATCGTTTTGATAGGTGGGTAGAATTTTTTCATCACCAATGTCCTAATGTCAGACATTTAGCGATTTGTATCAATAAAGCTGATTTATTTTGTGATTTGACCAAGGAAGGTGGTAAACTAGCTTATAAGCCCTATGGTAGTTCCCTCAACTGGCAGCAGCGGCATATTTATGTTTTACAAAGATATTTTCGTCCGATTTATTCCCAATTAGAACAATTAAATAATGGTCTTTCCGGTGGCTCGGTGCGGTGTTTCATTACATCTATTCATCATCGAGGTTTATTAGAATTACCTTGGATTTATTTGGGTAGTTTTTTAGCGAAATAGGTGGGAATTGTGTTAAACAAATTTTTTCAGGTTTTTTCAGGGATTGAAACCAGCACCGGTCATGAGAAATCCCATCTACACAGGCAAAACCCGCCGGTACGGATTGGAAATTCATCATTTATTTAGTCCACTTTCTGCGGACTTTGTTTGTATAGCCGCGAGTTACAGCAGTTTCGGATATTGTGAAGTACAGATATTAATAATAAAACTCTTGTGGTGCGGGCATCTTGCCCGCACAAGGTGTACCTCACTCAAAGCTACTTGCTGTATATTGCTGGGACTATCTTCATCATTCTCCGTTGTTGAAATAATTAAATAATTAATTAGTTAAAAGGGTGTAACATGAGCAACATTCATATCATCGGACCACAGGCTTCTGGCAAAACTACTTATTTAGCGGCTTTGGCTTATCAACCACGAAAAGCAACATGGAAAAAGAAAAATTTTAAAGTGCAAGCATTGAATGAAGAAACCAAAGAATTAGCAGACAAAGCGGAAAACATTATTTTAGAGGGTGCATCCTTAGAACCTACTCAGAAATATGTGAAATCAATTGATGATTTGAAAGTCTATTCATTCATGATTGAAATTCAGAAAAAATGGCGAAAACTAGAGCAGCTAAACTTAGCTGTGCGAGACTATCCAGGAGAGGTTTTTAAAGAGTTAGAATCAGTCTCTACCGATCCATTACATGAAGAATTTATGAATGAGTGTTTAAGTAAAGATACTCAAGGGTGTTTAATTCTATTAACAGAGTGGAGACAAGGAACGGATAAATTTTATAAACGAGTCTTTAAAAGGTTTATAGATTTAATGGATAAACAGGGAAGATTGCATGATTTACGGTTAGCTGTAGCCATGAGTAAATGTGAACGGGGGGAACTGTGGCCTGGTCGTTTAGATCCTGAAAATGATTTATTTGCTATTCATTTCCCGGAAACTCTGTCATTTTTAAAAGACAATATTTCTCATAAAAATTTACAGTTTTATGCCATATCTACCTTTGGGGTTTTAAGAAATAAAGATCCGCGCCCCAATCGTAAGGAAGAATTAGGACAAGGGGGTAGATATTCTGTGTTACGAGAAACCGATAACTGGTCGCCCTATGGCATGATTTCACCTCTCTATTGGTTAAGTACAGGTAAGAGGATGAAAGAAGATGTTTAATTTATTTAAGAATAAAAATCAGCCCCCATTACAAAGTAGTGCAGTATTACGAATTATAGGCGATCGCACTTCTGGAAAAACCACATATATGGCCTCCTTAGCCCGATGGCCAAATGCTGATCCTGATAGTCCAGTGCAAGCTGTAACCGCAGTGGACGAAGGGGGAGAAGACCTGATCAATAAAGCTCAAAATATCTTAGAACAAGGTTTACAATTAGAACAAACTGATTTAAGTAAAAATGTGTCAGAGGTGAAAGATTGCACCTTACAAATTACGCTCAAGGAAAAAAAATTAGGTGCTAAATTACTGAATTTAAACGTCAGTTCTAAAGATTATGCTGGGGAATTTTTTACAGACTTGCTGCATAAAGTCAAAGATCCTCTATTAGATGAATATTTAGAAGACTGTTTACAGTGTAATGGTATTCTGTTTTTAGTTGATGGTAGTAGTCGGCGCAAAGACTTAGAATATGCCAATGGTTTAGATAAATTGCTGTTAGCACTAGACCGGAATGATCTGGGTGCAAGTAAGCGGCGCATTGCCTTAGTTTTGAATAAATGTGAACAATCTGATTTGTGGGTAAATCGAGATAAACCAGCATTTTTAGCATCAGCAAGGTTTCCCCAAGTTTGCAGAAAATTACAATCATGGCAACAAATGGGAGGGGGTAACATAGAATTTTTTGCAGCTTCAGCTTTTGGGATGTTGGGTAGTAAATATCCTGAACCAAATGTTAATTTATTAAGTAGAAATAGGGGAGGGGTAACAGCGGTAATTAAAAATCCCAAACTTTGGCGGCCTTTTGGTTTAGTTGCTCCCATTTATTGGCTTTGTACAGGTTCACGTCATCCAGAATTAGATAAAGGTTAAAAACATGAGTTCACCAAATATTGAAATTCACGAATTTAGTACAGGTATTCACGTTCAAGAAAGGGCTAATGGTTGGGTGTCTCTGGGTTTTACCGGACAATACATGAACGCTACTATTAACCCTATTCCTCCAGTGGTAGAAAGGTCTATTGCTAATCAGGAATTTGCTTTAACTGAAGGATCTTCTACGGAAAAGCCAGCAATTATCGGCCGAATAGTAGGAAGTGGTGATGATGTTTGGTCTGTGATGGCTGTTGTCACACGAGGACAGGATGAAGTGGGACGCAGTGCGGCTTTTTATCGTTATTTTTTGTGTCAGGGAGATCATAATTTACGGTTTATATTGGCTTGGTGGGAACAAAACCAAAAACCAACATTTAACCCCTTAGATTTTCAAGATAGTCCTTTTTTATTTATGAGAGAATCAGGTCAACCGCACCTGACAAAAGAGGATGAATCTTTACCGTTTGCACAAGATCAAGCAATAGTATTACCAGCAGAAAATCAACATGATTTATATACTCTTAACGCCCTAGCAATCACAAAATTTAACAAGTCTAAAAAAGTTTTACCTGTTGCGTGGGCTTTTAATGTAGAAGCATTGGAAAAACCAGAACGGTTTCAGGTAATTCAACCAGCATCACAAAAGGCTTATGAAGGATTAAAACGAGCTATTGCTAATGCAGGTCAGGTTGTTTCCGCAATAAATGTTGATGAAGCAGCCTTAAAATCTGCCATTCGCAGTTTAATCAATAGTTCCACTGTCAAGCCAGAAGTAGTAGAGGAAATTGTTAAAGGGTTAGAAAATAAAGAAGTTACCGCTGAATATTGGGAAAAATTATTTAATGCTCAAGGTGCGGAACAAGCCATTAGACAAAAAATTTATAGTCCCCAAATGGTGCGGTTAATAACCCTAAGAGCAATGGTAAATCCAAAAACATTACCGCAGTTTTTAGCATGGTTGAATATTCAAGGGGGTAAAAAACCTGACCAGCATCAAACTATATCTTTAGAATTGCAAAAAGCTATTCGGGGTTTATTACCTAAGGAACAACTTGCAAAAGGGATTAAATATCTACTATTAGATTTATTAAATCAGAAAATATCTGTAGATAGTCTTTGTTGGTTATTAACAACAAATGGTAGTGCTTGGGTTTATGCACAAAGACAATTTATTGCTGATATTCAGGCTGATTTACAATTAATTGATGATCATTTTTCTAGTCCTAAGACTGCATACAAAAGCAGTTCTTACCCTGATCCTAATTCAGTATTGACTACCAGTTCTTCTGTGGGTTCTGAAAATGATTCACAACTCCATCATCTTCAACCACCAATTAAAAAAGATTCATGGCAAAATAATTTTAAATGCCAAAAGCAAATTTGGGCAACTTTAATAAGTAATTGGCAAGGTATTCGACAAGGATACTACAAAGGGGAAGAATATCAACCTTTGGCTGAATTATTTAAAAAGTTCAGACAATATGATTTAGCTGCATATTTTTATCAAGTGAGTGATGGAATAGTTGACAAAGATTTATATGATGAAGTAGCTAATCAACAACATCGTCGCTCACCTGTTGTTTTTGGTTTACGTCTTGAACCGAAAAAGAATTTAATTGATCATGTCCTTGATTTTATCACCCAGGAGTATATTGTGCCAATTCAATTTGTTATTCCTCTTTCACTATTAATCTTAGTCAGTGGTTGGTTTATCGGTACGAAAAATTGGGAATCTTATACTAGTGCAACTGATATTGAAAAATCTTTGTGTAGCAAGACTTCCCAAAATGATCAAAACAAAGATATTAAAAACTGTCAGGTTATAGTTTTAAATCCAGGTTATAGTTTTAGTGAAATCAAGCAATTAATTCCAGCGGTTGTAGAGGATGTTGTTAGTGAAAAAACAAAACAAAATCCAGGAGCAGTAGAAAAAATAAAAGAAGATATAAAAAAACAATTCCTAGAAAAGTTAGAAGGTTTCACAGAAAGTACAGGACTTAAATATGAGGATTTAGACCCTGGTAAAGAACCGACAGATTTAAAGATTCAAAAGCAATGGATGACAGCAATTTATAATTATCAAATTAAAAAGAATGTAACATATAAAAAAATTATTGCAGATGCAGGTAATGGTAATAAAAGCAATGAATGTAACCCGCAAATATTCGGGAGATGTTTATGGCCATTGGGACAGAACACTACTACTAGTGATGGTGTTAATGAAAAAGATTCTGACCTTTACAAAAAATTGAAAGATGATATAAAAGCTATGAAATAAAAACAGCCAAAAGTCAATAACAAAACCAATCCGTGAGGTAGTAGAGTTAAATTACGCCACCTAGTCCCCCGGATGTATTGGTGGGAGATTGTTCCCTTTGCAAAAAGGTGGGGTAAAAACGAGATTTTGTTGTAATTCACTGTGTCCACACCGTAGCGGGGAATTAATTCCCCGTCTGACTGATTGACTGACGGGCTAAAAAAAATTACTAAAAGCTAATTTACGAAATCAATGAACTTAGAAACATCACTAAGACCAGCCATAAGGAAATTAATCCACAGTTCCCAAGTCAAACCGGAAGCGGTGGGGGTAATTGTAGCAGGGTTAGAAAATGAGAATGTCACTGCTGAAGACTGGGAAACTCTATTTAATAAAGAAGGTGCTGAAATTGCCATCAAACAAAAAATTTATAGTCCCCAATTGGTGCGGTTAATAACCCTAAGAGCAATAGTAATTCCAGAAACATTACCGGAGTTTTTGGCATGGTTGAATATGCAAGAGGTTAAGAAACCTGACCAGCATCAAACTATATCTTTAGAGTTGCAAAAAGATATTGGGCTTTTATTTCCTCGTCCTCAAGAGCAACTAACAAAAGGGATTAACTATCTAATATTAAATTTATTGAATAAGCAAATATCGGTAGATTGTGTATATTGGTTATTAACCACAGATGGTAGTGCTTGGTTTTATGCTCAAAAAGAGTTTATTACCGATGTTAAATATGATTTACAATTAATTTGTGATTATTTTGCTGGACAACTGGACCAGAAATTTTTTAACCGTCTTAAAAGTCGAAAGCAAATTTGGGCAACTTTAATAAGTAATTGGCAAGGTATTCAAAAAGGAAATCATAAAAGCGAAGAATATCAACCTTTAGCTGAATTATTGGCAAGGTTAAAAGAATATGAGTTAGCTGCATATTTCTATCAAGTGAGTCAAGGCAATGTTGCTAATGATTTATTTTATAAGATGGCTTATAAAAAATATCTCCAAATTCATCCCCATCCTACTAATGTACCTTATCAAAAATACCGCAACTCTCATATTACTGTTTACGGCTTACAGATTAAACGGAAACCGACATTGGTTGAATTTATAGATCATGTTCTTTATTTTATTACTCTGGAGGTTGATATGAAAATTCGATTTGTTGTTCCTATTTCACTATTCATCTTAGTCAGTGGTTGGTTTATCGGTACGAAAAATTGGGAATCTTATACTAGTGCAACTGATATTGAAAAATCTTTGTGTAGCAAGACTTTCCCAGATGATAAAAACTGTCAGGTTATAGTTTTAGAGCCAGAGAAAAGTTATAGTTTTAGTGAAATCAAGCAATTAATTCCAGCAGTTGTGAATGATGTTGTTAGTGAAAAAACAGGAGGTAGCACATATCAAGAATCAGGAGAATCAACAACATCATCAACAGTAGAACAAACAGAAGAAGATATAAAAAAACAAGTCCTAGAAAAGTTAGAAAGTTTAACAGGAAGTACAGCACTTCAATATGAGGCTTTAGACCCTGGTAACGAACCGACTTTAGAGATTCAAAAGCAATGGATGACAGCAATTTATAATTATCAAATTAAAAAGAATGAAACATATCAAAAAATTATTGCAGATGCAGGTAATGGTAATAAAAGCAATCAATGTAACCTGCCATTCGGGATATGTTTATGGCTATTGGGACAGAAAAATGATACTAGTAATGGTACTGATGATGTAAAAAGTTCTAACCTTTACAAAAAATTGAAAAATGATATTTCAGCAGCCATGAAACCACAACAGTCAACAGTCAAGAACAAACCCAAGCCGTGAGGTAGTAGAGTTAAATTACGCCACCTAGTCCCCCGGATGTATTGGTGGGAGATTGTTCCCTTTGCAAAAGGGTGGGGTAAAAAAGAATTTAATTGATCATGTTCTTGATTTGATTACTTTGGAGGTGGATATGAAAATTCAATTTGTTGTTCCTGTTTCACTATTAATCTTAGTCAGTGGTTCGTTTATTGATGTCAAAAATTGGCAATCTTCTACTAGTGCTATTGATATTGAAAAATCTTTGTGTAGTAAGACTTTCCACGATGATGAAAACTGTCCGGTTAGAGTTTTAGAGCCAGAGACAAGTTATGCTTTTAGTGCAATCAAGCCATTAGTTCCAGTGGTTGTAGATGATGTTATTGATGAAAAAACAAAACCAAATCAAATACCTAACAACATTAACAAAAACGGTCAAGAAATATCACGAACACAACTAAGACGAAAAAACAGAAGAACATATACGAGAAGAGGTCCTAGAAAAGTTAGAAAGAGTTTTAACAGGAAGTACAGGCCTTAAGTAGGTTGGCGTTAAAAATTGTCGTTATGACAGGGGAAGAGGTGACAGTGGACAGGTGACAGGTGACAGTGGACAGGTGACAGGGGACAGGGGAAGAGGTGACAGGTGACAGGGGACAGGTGACAGGTGACAGGGGACAGGGAAGAGGGAAGAGGGAAGAGGTAAGAGGTAAGAGGGAAGAGGTAAGAGGTAAGAGGGAAGAGGTAAGAGGGAAGAGGTAAGAGGGAAGAGGGAAGAGGTAAGAGGTAAGAGGGAAGAGGTAAGAGGGAAGAGGTAAGAGGTAAGAGGGAAGAGGTAAGAGGTAAGAGGGAAGAGGTAAGAGGGAAGAGGTAAGAGGGAAGAGGGAAGAGGTAAGAGGTAAGAGGTAAGAGGGAAGAGGGAAGAGGTAAGAGGTAAGAGGTAAGAGGGAAGAGGTAAGAGGGAAGAGGTAAGAGGCTTCGCCGTGAGCGTCAGCCGAACGGTTTTGGGTAACTTTACTTTTCGTTACTTATGTCGGTTTTTTCCGTTCACCTACTTAGTTCGTAAAAAAGTTCCGTAATTTTACCCCACGAAAGTCCCCCTCAAGGAGGGAAATAAGAAAATCTGGTTTTTTTCTATAAGGGGGGAAATCAGAAAATACTGAATTGTTGTACAATGTGGGGGGATGTTTTAAACGTGGTGTCCGGTAATTTTACTCCACGAAAGTCCCTCCCAAGGGGGGAAATAAGAAAATCTGGTTTTTTTATAAGGAGGGGAAATAAAAAATACAAAAAATACTGAATTGTTGTAAAATATAAATACTGCATTGAAAATGATAAATTGCAAAAACGCCACAGTGAAACCATCATTTCCTGGGGAATGCTACCCTAAGGAAGTTTGTAAATTTATAGGTTTCCTTTCCTTACTGACAATAAGAGGATAAAAAAATGAATACTAAATTACTTGATTCCCTGATTCAAGTTATTAACTCTTTAAATGATGAAGAAAAAAAGATCATCTCTCAAAATATAACTACATCGTTTCCTGTGCAGCAAAATAATTCTATAAATTTAGAAAATGAACCATTTATTGGCATGTGGAAAGATAGAAAAGATATGGAAGATAGTAATCAATGGTTGCGTCAGTTAAGACAAAATCAGTGGAAATAGAAGATGAATAACATTATTGTTGTAGATACCGATATTTTAATTGACTCTGCTAGAAGTATTCAAGTTGCTATTGATAAACTTGAATCATTAAATTGAGTCATGGGCTATTAATTCCTGACGCTTTTATTGCAGCAATAGCAATTAGTATTAATGGTTATTTACTAAGCAAAAATCAAAGTGATTATCGCTTTATTAACGAACTCAATTTACACCCTTATCCCTAAAAATTAATCTAAAAATTAATATTTAAGATTAATATTTAAGCAACTAAAGGATACAGCAACCATGAGAATCTACCTTTACATACTAGCCGGCATGACATCGGCTTTACTAGGCTGGAATATAGGTCAATTTTTCCTCACAGATTTGGGGTTATTTACACAATTTCCCGAAATTACCCTTTTTCCCTGTATAGCGGTTTCCCTGGCTTTTGGTATGGTAATGAATGAAATATTTGTCAGTAACCCCACCAGACCAAAACGCAGTTTTCAAACGGCACAAAAGCCCCTATTAATAGCTTTGGGTTTAGGGATACTTTCTGGTTTAATTGCTGGTATTATTTCCCAAATCCTGTTTTTACCAATTATTAGTGTACCGACTCCCATTGTGAGAACATTAGGATGGTTATTAATTGGTAGTTCTGTGGGTATTGCAGAGGGTTTAAGTTGGCGTTGGTACAGCATGGAGGCGGGGAGTAAAAAACGCTTTCAACAAAGACTAAAAACCAGCTTCATTGCTGCTAGTGGGGCAAGTCTTGCCGCAGCAATTATATTTGAGATCATTCGCGTTATGTTGGGGACAATGCCGGCACAATTCAAGGGTGTAGAAGATCCTATTGGTTTTTCTATTTTAGGTTTATTACTGGGTGGGGTTTTTAGTCTCACCAATTCCCCTAGTTATCTCGCGGCTTTGCGGGCTGGTCGTGGTTTTGAATATAGGGAGATTAAACCAGATATTAAACCAAACATTCAACTAAACATTCAACCAGACACTAAAAATCATGATCAGGACTCGGAACTACCCACCCTTAACCAATCTTATCCCTACATTAATAAATCGGTGCTTTCTTTTGTCACACCACATGATAGCTTGAATGAGGATGAAATAGAAGAAGGTTTATCTATCTCATTACCGGGAAATCAGACTATTACCATTGGTTCTAGTATTGACAGCACTATTTCTATTCCTGGTCTACCTCCCCACCTGGCCGATATTCAATTAGAAAACCGGACGGCGCTGCTTATTCCTGATAAACAGTTCTTTTATGCCATAGAAATAAATAGTGTCCGTACAAAATCTCGAAAGATGATCCCCTTGAAGCATAATTATGTATTGACCTTTTACACCATTGAGGGAGATGAGATTAATGAGGAAAAATATTATCGCTTTGTCTACTACAACCGCTTTTTGGACCCCCAGGCTTAGTCTATCCTTGTTGTTGCTTCTGACTATGGTTTGTCCTAGTTTAGCCCAGGTAAAAAAGGCAGAAATCATTGGTAGTCCCACATTCAAAGATGACAGGGTAACAATTAGAATTAAGGTTAAAGGTGGAGATGATAGGCCTGTCATGGGTTTGGAAGATACTAATTTTAAATTGACGGTTGATAAAAAGGAGGTCAAGTTAAAACCTAAAGATTGGAAAAGCCCAGAAGAGACTGTACCTCCTCCCGCTTGGATTGTAGTTCTACTAGATTTTAGTGGCAGTATGAATCAAGTAGATAGTGGTGGCACTAAAAAAATAGCGGGTGCGATTAATGCAATTCGTGAATTTACTAAAATTTCTGCTGAACGGGGTGGAAATACTCAAATTTCTATTGTTCCTTTTGGTAAAGCTGGTAGTAAGTGTCCCGAATCCCCTGTAAATAAAGAAACTCTGGATAAATTTTTGGCGGCCAATGATTTTAAACTGCAAAATAATCTGGATTATCTCAAAAGTTTGACTCCCTGTGCGTCTACAGATTTATATGAACCTTTAACCAAAGCGGTGAAGTTTTTAGGTAATTCTGAGGACTCCCGTTTTTCTTTACCAGAAAATTCTTTCCAACCACAACCTAGATTATCAATAATTCTCCTGTCTGACGGATATCACAATGTACCTAATGAGGGGGCTGATTTTGCATCTTTAACTAAGTTGCTGAAAAGACATGAAAATATTACGGTACATACTTTAGGTTATGGGTTGACACCGGAACAATTAGGTGTAAAATATAAATTAGGCAGACCTGCTACTCGTGCTGATTTGAAAAAGGGTAAGGTACCAGAGGCAGAATTTGTAGACCAAAAAAGACTGGGGGAAATTGCTAAATTAACGGGGGGAATTGCGGAGTTTTCTGGTAATGCGGAAAGGATAGCCGAGAACTTGCAATTATTTCTGAATGCGTTGTTAGGAGAGTATGAAATTACCTTTACTCAACAGGACGCAGAACGGGGTTCTAAACATCAGGTGCAGGTGGAAGTGAGTTCTCAAAAAGGTAAAGCTAAGGAGTCGCAAATCATAGAATATATTATGCCTGTCTTTGGGCGATCGCTGCCTTTGGGAGTACGTCTGATTATGGTCATATCGGTGTTATTAATAGTTATAATTGGTGGGGTAGTCCCTTTTCACTATTGGGGAAAATATCTCAAAGCAGAAGCACAAAGAGATTAATAATATGGGTGTATTTGCAAAATATGGGCGAATATGTTTATTTTCTTTGAGTCTTTATTTTCTCACTGCTTGTTCTCAAAATCAGCTAGGAAATCAAGTCATTACTTCCCAATGTCCTACTCAACCAACAGCAGTTTTAGAAACCAACAATGTTAAAGCTATTTCTCTAGGTTCTCAGGCTATTAAGGAAACAGGTATGGTGACTAATAATAAATCCCTTGGTTATACTTTTACGGCTAAATCAGGTGACAAACTGGTTTATCAAACTAATCAAGATGTTTGTATTTGGGTTTATACACCAAATAATCAATTAATTACTAATTCTATTTTACCTCTTGATGGTAAATATACTGTTCAAGTTGCTGCTATGAATGGTTCTACTACCTTTGATTTAGGATTGGAATTAGAAAACGATGCAGATAAATCATTATCATCAGTAGAACCAACACCTTTAAAAACTAGTCAAACACCTTTAGAAACCAGTCAAACTAATATAGAAAATTCACCCAGAAAAGATGCGGCTGATTTTATTAGAAATCATTATTTATCTTTAAACAACCGTGAATATAGTCAAACGAGGAATCAACTATCAAATCAGTTTAAAAATAAATATTCTGGTACTTATGCAGAATATCAACAATGGTGGGATAGTGTGAAAGAAATAAAAATTGGTGATGTTAAAATTGTCAATGATAATGGTGATAATGTTACTTTAGATGTAGAATTATGGTATTATATGAATAATGGGAAAACTGTTCAAGATTCTCGCAATCGTATTTATTTAATCTGGAATCAAAATGATAGTAAATGGTTAATTAATGATAAATCCGCACCATGATGAAAATTAATTCTTGTTTAGCAAACCTGAGATGATTTAATATGTTGAAAAATTTGGTTGTGTACTCTACCTGTTTATCAGTTATCGGTTGTCAAACAATAGAAAATCCTCTAGCCAATGTTTCCTCTAATGCTATCAGTTCCTCTGGTTGTGGGGAAAAACCCATGGTTTCCTTGAGTGGAAAAGATGTAGAGGAGGTTGTATTAAATGAAAGTACAGTTACTAAGTCTGGTCAGGTTAGCGCTAATAAAAATGTTGGTTATACCTTTACAGCAACAACAGGACAAAAGTTAAGTTATAATACAGATGCGGATGTTTGTCTTTGGGTATTTACTCCAGATAATACAATTTTCAAAGGTGGAGAGTTACCCAGAAATGGTAAATATATTATTCAAGTTGCTGCACCTCAAGGGGTAAAAACCTTTGATTTAACAATGGGTTTAGGGGTTTTAGAGACTGCTGCTAGTATCCCTACTGTATCACCCACTGATACTCCTGAAGCAACTTCTGAAAGGACTTCTGATAATAATAATTATCAATCTAGTTCAGAAAAAAATAATATCCAACCGGAAAATGATATTTCTCAAGAACAAGCATTAGAATTAGTCGAGAAATGGTATGCAGCTAAACCCCGCATATTTGCACCACCTTTTGATAGAGATTTATTAAATGAACTAGCCACAGGAAAACTTTATCAAAGGGTGGGAGGTGAAGATGGTTCAATAGACTGGTTACAAAAATATAATTATTACTATACATATAATAAATCAGCAATTACAAATATTATGGGTTTTTCTAATTCTGGAAGCAGACCATATATTAAAGTTAGAATTGTAGAGGAATTATATTTACAGGGTGAAAAAGGAATTGATCAAACAAATTCTGGTGAATATCAAACTGATTATATTTATTTCTTTGCAAAAGACAATGGTACATGGAAAATATATAATAATGAAAAAATATCTGATGCTGGTTAATAGTTTCTATTAAAAAACAATCTTTAATAAACGGTATGCTTAACCCATTTAAACGCTTAAAAAATAACAAACCCCTACTATTTGGAATATACGGTGCTAGTGGATGTCTCACAGCCGCAATTCTATTAGGAGAACCATTTTTGGACTTAACCGAAGGTAAATCAAACCCACCTGCTTCCGTCACTCCCCAAGCCATAGTTTTATTAATTGACACATCTGGAAGTATGAGTGATGGAAAATTAACAGAGGTGAAAACAGCAGCTAGTAGATTTATAGAACGTCGTGATTTACAAAAAGATCAACTAGCAGTAGTCAGTTTTGGAGGGGAAATTAAAACCGCTACCCCACTCACACAGGACGCTAACACCTTAAAAAATGCCGTTGATACTCTATCAGAAAGTGGAGGTACACCAATGGCTGAAGGTATTGACGCGGCTTTAGGAGAATTACAAACAACTGCATTAAATAAAAATATCATTTTATTTACCGATGGTGTACCAGATGACCCTAATTTGGCTTATAATTCAGCCTTAGTTACCACAAAAACAGGAGTAAAATTAATTGCAGTTGCTACTGGGGATGCGGATTTAAGTTATTTAACTCAAATTACAGGCGATTCCTACGGAGCGCTTCGCTATCGCTCCTTAGTATTTTATGCTAATTCTGGTCAATTTGAGCAAGCATTTCGCAACGCCGAAGCCGCAATTTATAAACAATTACTGGGATCTAATTCCGGCGAAAACTACAGTATCATTGCTTTAGTATTAAGCACTGGTGGTTGGACAGCATTTTTAGCCATGGGAATATCCCTGGCTTTAATTATGGGACAAAACCGCTATACGCGCTTGCCGTTATTAACAGTACGTAAAGGCATTATTAGCACCTTTGGTAGTCTAGCTGCGGGTATGATAGCAGGTGCAACCGGACAAATTGTATTTTTACCTTTCTCCAGTATAGCTGGGTTAGAAATAACTGGGTATATTGTCGCCTGGGTGATTCTGGGTGCATTAGTAGGAGGAGGGACTAGGTTTTTTGTTCCCAATTTAAAACTAAAAAATGCTTTATTAGGTGGAACAGTTGGGGGAGGAATTGGTGGTAGTGGTTTCTTAATTACACGCAGTATTTTTGGCGATGTTTTGGGGCGTTTATCCGGTACGTCTATGATCGGGTTTTTCATTGGTTTAATGATCGCCTGGATAGAACAAAAGCAGTTAGAATCACAACCTTATCTATTAGTAAATTGGACTGCAACGGAACAAACCACCTATTTATTAGGGACAAAGCCAATTTTAATTGGTAGTTTTTTAAATGTAGAAATTCCCTTAAATGCCTCCGATGGATTTACACCGATTACTGCTAAAATCTTTAAAGAAGGAGAAAACATTATTATGCAGTTTGATCAAGAGTATGCAGCTAGAAAAAATATGAAAAAAACCAGTCAAGCTCTAAAAGTTGGTGATACCCGCAAATTAGGACAAATCACTATAGAAGTTAAAGATAAGACTGTTACTGCGAATGGTTAAATATACATTTCATCTGCAACCTAAGGATTCACCAGAACAATACAGTTACACTTTAGATCTAAACCCAAGTCAAGAAGATATGCCAGAACAGATTTTTACCCCCGCTATCAAAGAAGATATCCGCGCAACCTTGCAAAAACTCAGCCTGTCAGCTATAAAAGATCATCAACTCAACAACATTATTCAAACTTGGATCAAGGATATTAGAGAAGGATATAGATTTAGTTCTCTGACTCTCAACTTGCGGTTATTAATAGAGGAAAATATTGACCAACTCCAGGAAATGGGAAATCAAGAAATCCCGAAAATAATTGACCCGGATTTATCGGATCTAGAACCTGAATTTGGGATGCTTCCCCCTTTAAATTTTATTTAATTATTCAATTAGGAAAGAAAAATGCAGAATAATATTAACATTAATATTACTCCCCACCGGGAATTTATGCCAGCAGATACAGCAGCACAAAAATTATTTGTGATGTTGAAATTACGTCCCACCAAAGATATAGCTACCAGTCGTCCCTCCACAACCTTTACCTTTGTCATTGATACTAGTGGATCAATGTATGAGCTAATATTAGGAGAGTCAAAACCAACGGGTATTATTTATGAACAGGATGGTAAAAAATATGAAAAGGTTATCGGTGGAAAATCGAAAATAGATCTAGTCATTGAATCCTTATTAGCATTAGTGCGTTCAGGAAAATTGACAACTAGCGATCGCATTGCTATAGTCCAATTTGATGATCATGCTTCCCAAATTATTGGTTTAACCAGTGCGACAGAAATCAACCACATAGAAACGGCCATTGAGAAACTTCGGGAATTTTCTGGTGGTACACGCATGGGACTAGGATTACGTACTGCTTATGATATTTTAAGTGAACAACAAATGACAGTCAGACGGACTTTGTTATTTACGGACGGACAAACATTTGATGAGGATCAATGTCGGTCAATTTCTAGTAATTTCGCCACTAATAATATCCCCATTACCGCATTGGGAGTGGGAGAATTTAATGAAGACTTACTTACCCATCTTAGCGATACTACAGGGGGAAAATTACTTTATATAGTTCCGGGAAAAGCCATAGGTACACAAATTTCTATCCTCGACTTACCCGATAAAATTATAGACGAATATAGCCAAGCCCAACAAGAGGTTATCACCAACTTAGCTCTAACAGTGAAAACAGTCAAAGGTGTGGAATTGACTCGCATAGTTCGGGCTTACCCGACCCAAGCCGAGTTTCCTATTAATCAAGATCCTCATCCTATAGGAAATGCGATCGCTAATGACGAAACCATATTTATCCTAGAATTTACCATTAATAATCGCCCCGCTGGTCGTGTGCGTATCGCCCAGGTGGGAATGACTTATGATATACCTGGACAAAAAATCCGTGGTGAACTACCACCAGAGAACCTAATTATCCAATTCATTCCTGGACAACAAAATGCAGCCCAAGTCAATCAAGAAGTCATGGATTATGTACAACAATGCAACATAGCCAACCTCGTCAACCAAGCCACAAAAATAGCGGAACAAGATCCACAAAAAGCCGAACAAATATTAGAAACAGCCCGCCGCATGACCGTAAAAATCGGCAATAAAGACATGACCGAATCCTTAAACAACGCCCAGGAAGAACTGCGAAAAACCCGAAAAATATCCGATGGAACTCGGAAAACCGTAAAAATGGGGGCAAAAGGTAAAACCGTAAAAATGGGGGATGATATTAACGAAATGCTTTCAGAAGCAGAAATGAGAAAACTCACAGGAACGTAAATATAGCAGAAGTTAGGAGTGAGACTGATTCAAATATCTAATAAGCTGTTGTGTATTTAATTTGTATAAGTCTGGCGGGCAAGATGCCCACCCCACAAGATTTAACTATTTTAGGATAAGTCTGGCGGGCAAGATGCCCACCCCACAAGATTTAACTATTTTAGGATAAGTCTGGCGGGCAAGATGCCCACCCCACAAGATTTAACTATTTTAGGATAAGTCTGGCGGGCAAGATGCCCACCCCACAAGATTTAACTATTTTAGGATAAGTCTGGCGGGCAAGATGCCCACCCCACAAGATTTAACTATTTTAGGATAAGTCTGGCGGGCAAGATGCCCACCCCACAAGATTTAACTATTTTAGGATAAGTCTGGCGGGCAAGATGCCCACCCCACAAGATTTAACTATTTTAGGATTATACAATTTAGGTGCGTAACAGCTTATCTAATAATTGTAATTGTCTGGGTGCGAAAAAAGATTAATAATTAAAAACGAGGAGAAAAACACAATGATTACCTGTACAGTTTGCGGCTATGATCAAAATTTAGACAATTCAGGATTTTGTAATGCTTGCGGTTCAGAACTACAAACCATAGCACAAATCACAATCACACCACAACCAAAAATAGAACCAACTTTAGCGCCTACAGTCATTCAACCAACCACACCACAACCCAACTATCCCCCAATTACCAACACATTTACCAAAGCCAAACTAACATCCAAACAAACAAAGGCCCCCATACCAGAATTTATCATAGATAATAACGCTATTGTGGGCATATTTGATCCAGACACAGGACCAGTAGAAATTGATTTAGAACAATTTTTCGGTGGAGAAACAGTTTCTCGCAATCATGCGGAAATTTATCAAGAATTAGGAACATGGAAAATCAAAGACTTAGGTTCTACCAACGGAGTATTTATCAAAGCACCAGGACAAACTCGCTTTAGTGCTAGAATTACCATACCCACACCCTTAAATTCGGGTGATGAAATAGCCTTTGGTAAAGTTAGATTTCTCTTTGAAGCCGGCTAAAAAAATCAAAAAGATTCTCTGGTGGAGTGGGCATACTATGGCTAACGCCACGCTACGCGAACGACAAGTGTTACAGTGAGCTTGTCGAACTGCTCAGTACAAGTCTTGCCCGCAATTCACTACTATAATTCTTATAAATCCATGAATGAACCCACAAATCAAAACCCATTAATAATTAAAGAAAACATCTGTTTTCAACTGCAAAACCTGCAAATAGAAATCATTTCCTATTTAGGACAACTCACACCTAATATTGATTATTTTCAGGTCAATATCGCATCAGAAAAACCCGGTTTACTGAGAATAGGTGCAATTGACAGCGCACTCAACCGAGAACTGGAACTGAGAAAAAAACTAGGTGATTACAAACTAATTACCGAACTACTGGCACACAGCGAAGACAATATAACTATTGATATTAAATTTGATATTAAATTTGATATTAAATTTGATATTAAACCACAAAATACACCAGAAATTGAAACTACCATTTCTCCTATTGTAGAAATAGATACAGCTTCAGAATATTTAGCAGAGGAATATTTAGCAGAGGAATATTATCCAGAAACAGCAATTAGCACCAATATATCAAATCAAAAACTGCTAATTCTTACCTACCTTCCCAGGGAAAATCAAACCTTAGAAACTTGGTTAAAAACTGAACACACTTTAGAAGAATCATTATTAATTACCGGGCAAATTTGTCAATTATTCCGCTATATATCTCAAAGAGAATGGTGTGTTATTAACATCTTACCGCAATTTATTAAAATAGGAACACCCATAGAATTTTTCGACCTGACCAATGCCTATCCTGTGAATGAAATTCTCACTTCTGGACTGGTGGGAAATTATTGTGATCCTGAATTAGCATACTGTAAAAGTCCTATTCAAGAAACAATGAGTAGTTATACAGTTGCAGCATTATTATATCAGATAATTCACAAACAAACATTACCAACAGACCAAAGGGAAGAAATAGAAATTAGTCCTATTCCTATTATCCATCAAATTCTCAAAATTTGCTTATCTACCCTACCACAAGAAAGATTTACATTAGAACAACTCCTACAAATATTAGTTAACACCCGTCAAGAAATCAGCACACCAAAGATTAACTGGGAAATAGCCAGCAGTTCTACGGTTGGCTTATCAATAAATAGGTTAAAAAATGAAGACAACTATGGCATTAAATACCAAAAAATCAGTGATACAGAAACTATGATTTTAGGGGCTATAGCTGATGGTATGGGGGGAATGTCCCAAGGAGAAATAGCTAGTAAATTGGCAATAAAAACAGTTTTAGAGACAGCAATTTTTCCCGAATATCCAAATATAGAACAATACCAGGAATGGTTAACAAACTTATTTACTCAAGCTAACGAAACAGTATCTAATCAAGTTAAGGAAGGAGGAACAACCCTAAGCGTTATTTTTGCCAGATCCCAACAATTAATAATTAGTCATGTTGGTGATAGTCGCATTTATTTACTACGTCAAGGAGAAATAAAACAACTCAGCGAAGATCATTCGCTTGTGGCTATGTTAGTAGCTAGTGGACAAATTACACCAAGCCAAAGTTTAGAACATCCAGATAGAAATGTGCTGATAAAATCCATCGGTACAAAACGCAGATTAAGTGATGGTTACGTCCAAAATCTCAAACAAACTACCCCAGAATTATCTATGCAACTAGCACATCAAGATATTCTTTTATTATGTTCTGATGGTGTTTGGGATGTTGTTTCTAAAAACGAACTAGAGGAAATTTTCACCATTGATCATGATCAAAACTTACAAACATCAGTGAATTTGACTATCAATAAAGTTTTAGAACGTGGTGCATCTGATAATGCTACCCTGTTAGCATTACAATTTTTAGTTAATACCTAGATTACTGACCATTACCCATTACCGATTATGTCTATTCAATGTCCAACCTGTCTGACTGACAACGATGATCATCAAAGTAGCTGTATCGCTTGCGGTACACCTTTAACCTCTTCTGCGACTACATCAAATCTGCATTTATCACCGGGAACATTATTAGGAAATGGCAGATATAGAATAGATAACATATTAGGACAAGGTGGGTTTGGTATTACATACACAGCCACTTATATCTCCAATTCTACCAAAGTCGCTATTAAAGAACTATGGCCAGAAAATGCTGCTAGACAAGGTAATACGGTTTTGTGGCCTATGTCCATTACTCCCGTACAGCGTCAACAACAACTACAACAGTTCCAGGTAGAGGCTAATTATTTACAAAAATGTGTTCATCCTCATATCGTCAGAATTTATGAGTGGTTTACAGAAAATGATACCGCATACATGATAATGGAATTACTTGTTGGTAAATCATTAGATAAAATCTTACTAGAAACAGGGATACTGGCGGAAAATCAAATTAAAAATTATTTTGTGCAAATTGCTGGGGCTTTAAAAGTTATTCATAGTCATAATTTACTACATCGAGACATCAAACCCGAAAATATTATTATTGTTCCCCCGGATAAAGCCGTATTAATTGATTTTGGTGCAGCTAGAGAATTTATTGCCGGTCAAACTGGGGATATGACGCGAATATTAACTCCTGGATATGCACCTTATGAACAATATATTCAAAAAAGTAAGCGTTTTCCTAGTACAGACCTTTATGCCTTATGTGCATCAATGTATGAATTATTGACTGGGAAATTACCAATAGAAGCTACGGATAGAGCTAGTGCTTTTTTACAAGGTAGTTCCGTGGATAAATTAATATCACCCCGACAACTACGCTCTGATTTAAGTTTTTTAATGGAAAAAGTTATTCTCACAGGAATGCAATTTAGGGTAGAGGATAGATTTCAAACGGCTGATGAATTAATTAATGCACTTCAAGGTAAATTTGTCACTCCTCAACATCAACGGGCTAAAGAATTAGTCAAACAAGGTCAATTAGTTGATGCTGTTCAAGCATATCAAAAATATTTGCAAGTTGCACCAGATCATGGAGAAGCAGCGGTAGAACTAGCATTATTACAAATATATGTTGATGATCAACAAGCAGAAATAGCGGCAAAAAAAGCTATTCAATTACAACCAAATGACGGTAGAGGTTATGGAGTTTTAGGGTTGATTAATTGTCGGCAAAAAAATTGGCAAGAAGCAGTTAAAAATCTAGAAAAAGGGGTTAAATTATCTCCTGAACAAGTGTGGATACAGACTAATTTGGCGTGGGCTTTAGGTAAAGCTGGTAATTTAAAAATGGCGGAAAATACAGTCAATCAAGCATTACAGTTACAGCCTGATTGTACGTTTGCGTTGGGTTTACAAGCTTGGATATATATACAGCAACAACAATGGAAATTAGCCATTCGTGCAGCCACACAAGGAATTTTTAAATCACAGCAAATCCAAAATAATAACTATAATAATAACTATGATCATTTACCTTGGCTATATCCTTATTTGATTCTAGCTTTGGAAAAAGCCGTTTTTACTAAACAGGTTAATGATGTAGATAGAAGAATTGAGGAATTTATTAATCAGGTGCCTGATAGTGCTTTAGCTTGGGGTTTAAAGGCTTGGAAACAATGTAGTCAGGATTTATGGAATGAGGCCTTAACTAGTTTTCAACAAGCCAGCAGTCACAAGTTAGTTCCTGGATGGGTGTTAATTAATTATGGCATTACTCAGGAAAATTTACAAGGTTATCAAAGTGCTATTCAAATCTATGAGAATTTTTTACAAAAGTTTACTGAACCCCAAGCCGTTCAGGCTTTTGTTTTATTTCGTCTCGGTACTTTATATGGCCAGGTAGGAGAGTTGCAGAAGGCAAGGTTATGTCTGGAAAAAGCGATTAAATATAATCCTGGTTATGCTGAAGCTTATCATAATTTAGGTTGGGTATTGCTGAATATTAAAAGTCAAGATGGACAGGTGGAAAACAGCCGAGAAATGTTATCTGCTTATGGTAAAGCGGCGGAATTATATGCAAAGGAACAAAAATTACCAATGAGTTTAAGTATTAAACAGGCTTTTCAATTCATAGGAGTGAATATTTAGTTAAAGGTTGTTGATGCGCGATCGCTTACGGTGGGTGCTTTGCGCCATCGCTCTTTTTTTGTTTCCCGCAAAGACGCTAAGGAGCAAAAGAGGAAAATAAGGGTTTTGGGAAATGATACATAACATAAATTAACTTGTGGTTTCTACTTCCCATTCTTCTGTAGAAAGTTCTGCGGTTTCGATAGCTTTAATACAAAAAGCATTAATATCCCTCGCTGATAAATTTACATTAATGAACACCCCATTTTCTAATTTTCTCGTATCCCGAAATTCTTTTCCATCTCTACTAATAAAACGGGGAAATTGTTCCATAATATCTTTAAATTTATCTGGTTCTAAATCAGCGATCGCATTTAAAGTTGTTTCTAAAACATCCCGCCAACTTTTGACAGGATATTCCTTACCAAAAATTTTTAGTTTTTTGGGAGTTATACCAGTTAATTTACTTTTGGATGAAATGATCAGATTTTCATTACCAAAGTAAGGCCAAATTTGTAAAACTATCTCAGATAAATCTAAACTTCTTTTTTCTATATCCTCTCTTTTCCAAGTTTCTTGATTTTCAAAGTATTTATTGATTTCTAAATGACTATTAATCAATATTTCTTTTTTCTCAACAAATTCCAAATTATATAATTCACCATTGTAAGCTGTAATAGTTAGATTACCCAAAGAATGAAGTAGTAAATCATGAGTTATCCCCCAATCTTCGCCTAAGTGTTGTTGCCACCATTTATTTATAGTTTGTGGCATAATATGTTCAATCTCCAGTCCATCCAAAATGACCTGTTCTTTATGATTAAAAGATTCTTCAATAGATTTTAAAATTAATTGACCTTTTTTAGAACGTCCAGTACCGTATAATTTAACATCCAATAAACCTTTCTGAAATTCTGTATCTTTGGGATAATCACGATTTTGTAAATCTAGTTTTAATCTTTCCACAAAATCAGCATGAGCTAAATTACTTGCTTTGCTAACTTGAGAATACAGTACAGAAAAGATTCTATTTAATCCCCTGGTTTGAACATTACAAACAAATCGGCGAATAATGAAATTTTCTAAAATCTGCAAAACAGAAATAAAATCTGCTTCTGAAAGTTTATTTTCTTCATAATCATGATAACAATTAAGTAAAAAAGGATAAACAGTAGCTATTTCTAAACGGTTGATTCTTTCTAGAAACCGACGAATTTTTAAATTATCCTCTTTTTCAGGATCTAAAAGTTTTGCATAATATTCTGAAAATTTATATAAATTTTGTAAATAAGAAAGAGCTTCACTTTTACTCATTCTTTCTTTAATTTCAAAATAAACTTGATCTTTCTTAATTTCCAAACCATCTTTTGTTAAGTAATGCCTGATAAACTCTGTTAAATTATCATTATCATTTAGAGTTTCTTGCATTGGTAGCCAATATTTTTTATAAGCATTGTCTTGATTATCTGTATTAATTCTCATGAAGAAATAGTTACGAATTAAATCAGCTTGTGTTAAAGGTTCACCTTTAGCATTGAGACTTTCAAAGACTAAATAAGGATTATCTTCTGTGCTTAAAACAACGCTCACAATAGATAAATAACTAGAAATTACTTGCTTTATTCTCCCAAATTCCAGATTACTTTGTCTAATTTTCCTATCAAAAAATAAATAGCATTTTTTAATAATTGGGGCATTTTTATCAATATTATGTACTGAATTATCTAATGAATTGATCAAACTATAAAATGATTCTCTGTCTACTTGAGTAGGTTGTAATTTATAAATTTCAGGATCTTGCTGATATTGATTAATAAGAAATTTATTATGTAATTCTTCTGCTAATTGCTTATTAGTATCTTTAACTTGATCTCGCAAAGCCGAAAACAGAATAAAAATAGTAGTTAATCTTTGTTGTCCATCAATTAATAAATATTTGCTGACTCCTTCTGGCAATCCAGAAACTGGTATAGTCACAATAGAACCCATAAAATGAGGACGAGGATTTTCCGTATTACATAATTCTAAAATATCATTCCATAATGCTTCCCACTGGGATTTTTTCCAACTGTACGGACGTTGAAATAAAGGTACAATATATTGTTTATCACCTTGAATAATCTCTCTGAGCTTAGTTTCTGATGCTTGCATTTTTAATGTAGCCTGATTTACTAAATAGTTATGCCTTTAGTATACAATAATCTTGTATAAATAGCACAAGATAGCGTAACAAAATTAAACATTTCTGATATCCAGGGAATAAATTAAGAGTCTAAAAGCAAAAGTCGGTGAAAACCGACTCATGAAAAATATCTTTTCTTCTTTGCGTGAGAAAATATTTTAACTTTGATTCGCTATCCAATTTACCAAATCATCAGGTTGTGAAAAATCCAAAATAGCTTCCGAAAGCTCATCTAACTTTTCACCAGATAACTCTTTAATTTGTGACTCCAATTTTGCGGAAATATCGCCAATACGACGTTTCAACAAACGGGAAATAATCTCTAACTTCCCACGGTTAATAATCTCCTGATAAATCACAGATTCTTCCATAGTTTCCTCCCGAAAATATTGTTTAATCAACTGTTTCTCAAACTTTAAACCAGCCAATAATTCCACACAAGCTGCTATAGTATTTTGTTGCGCTTGTTCTTCTATTTTATCTATTTCTAAAGCAACTTGCTGAAGTAACTTATTTGGTTCATCTGTCTTGGCTAAAACTGCCAAAGGTAATAAAGCAGGAGATTTTAAAAGTGTTTCGCTGTCTTCTTCCCATACTCTAATTACTTGATATTGATGTCGTGTATTCCCCACTATCAATCTATCAACAAAAACATCAGGTGAATTTGTTTCTTTGAGAAAAATTACCACCTGTTGTATAGGACACAAATATTTACGATAAATCCTCAACCAATAATCTAACATTCTCACAGGTAGGGGAGTATCAGATTTTGGTGTAGTTTGAATTTCCAAATGCAAAATGCGGTTTAATTTCGGTAGTCGAAACAACGCATCAGCACGAATGGGGTTAATAGGTAACTCGGTAGGTAGCACCTCAATTTCATTTATATCTTCTGCAATTAACCATTGCACAAAAGATAAAGGGTAAGTATCCGTGAGGTATCGGCAAATATTATCGTAAGCCAAAAGTTTTTACTAAATATCTAACATTGTTATATTATATAATATCATGCAATACGAATGATGATCACAAACCCATGAGTAAAGAAAATATTACATTTAGAATAGACAGCAGCAAAAAAGCGGCTATAGACGCATTAGCAAAAGGCATAAACAGAGATAGAAGTTATATTCTCAATGAAGCAGTCAACGCTTATTTAGAGATGTATCAATGGCAAATCGAAGAAATCCAAAAAGGTATTGCTGAAGCAGATGCTGGAGATTTTGCCAGTGATGAAGAAGTAAAAAGGACATTTGCAAGGCTAACAAATGCAGGTTAAATGGCTACGTCGGGCGCTGCGTAACTTAGAACAAGCGCGTAACTACGTTTTTCAAGATAATCCTACCGCAGCACAGGAATTAATATTAAAGATTCAAAATGCTGCTAATCAATTACAAAATTATCCCTTTATGGGTAAAAATGGCAGAGTTGAAGGTACAAGAGAATTGATAATTTCTAATTCACCCTATATTCTGATTTACCGAGTTAAGGAAGAATCTGTAGAAGTTCTGCGAATACTGCATACATCAAAACGCTATCCAGAATAACTAAAAGCAAAAGTCGGTTTTAACCGACTATTTTTGTTTTTTATTATCACTCTAGTTCATCAGGATTCACACCTAAAGCCTTTAATTTTTCAGCTAAAAGTTGCGTTTTTCTCCTTTCTGCGGCTAATGCTGTTTCTGCTTGTTCTAGAAGTTGGCAAATTTCCAGATATGAAGAAAATCTATTACCATCGGGACGATAAATTTGTAATTCTTCCCCTGATAAATCAAACTTAATTCCTAACCTGGGACTAACCCAATTTTCTATTTCTGAAATGACATCTAAACCATCTTCCGTTTTTAACCATCCTTTCAACTGATTGTTTTGAGGATTGTAAATATAATATTCTTCTACTCCATGTCTTTCATAAAATATCAATTTCCTCTCCATTTCGGTTTGGGAATTACTAGGAGAAAGAATTTCAAAAACCACCTGGGGGGCAATATGATTTTCTTGCCATTGTAAATAAGAACCGCGTTTACCTTTTGGTCGTCCAAATACAACCATAACATCTGGTGCATTGACTATATAATTTTTCCCTTCTATGGGATACCAAAATAAATCACCAGCCACAAAAACATCAGGGTTATCTGCAAATAACCAATCTAAATTTTGTTGAATAACTAATATCCAACGAAACTGTTCTGTATTATTAGCTATTGGTTGTCCATCACTGTCTGGGTAGATGACCTCTGATGTACTTAGCGTTAGAGGTTGAGTAACCATAACTTTAAATTAGTTAGTTGTTTACTTTACCAATATCTTAGCACTAAAGAATAGATACATTATTTCTTAATATCGGAAACTGCTGTATTTATTGAGAAACTTCTAAAAATCCTCATCATCAACAAAAAACTCGGCATCTTCATCTATTCCAGATTGGGACTCTCCCAACTCCCAAAGAGGCTGTAAAACGGCTGTAGCTAACAAACCGACGGCCACAGCAAAAGCTAACATTAACCCAAAGGGAATTTGTATTGATTGAAAAACCAAAAACTTTAAAGATACAGGAGTAGCATTTTGGACAGAAATGAGAGCGATCGCTACTACCCAAACAGCTATAATTAGTAATATTAAAAAATTGGCCAATATTTTGAATATCATAACTTAAATCTTTAAATAAATATCATCCCCCTCCTCGTTTGCGGGGAGGGGTTAGGGGTGGGGTTCTATGCTAACTTAGCGATTTCACCTTCCATGAATTTAGCAATCTGACTAAGTTTTTCTGGTGAGTTAGTTTCCATGTACACCCTCACCAAAGGTTCTGTACCAGAAGGACGCAGTAACACCCAGCTACCCTCTTCTAAATAGAGTTTAATACCATCTTTCCTTCCCACCTCTTTCACCTTAATTCCTGCCACTTCTGAGGGGGGATTTTGAGTATAACTATCAATCACAGCGATTTTATGAGCTTCTGTGAGGTGTAAATCTAAGCGATTGTTATACAAAGGACCATCCGCTTCGGCTATAGCTTCCTGTACCAACTGACTTAAAGGCTTACCTTCATAAGCGATCGCTTCAGCCACTAGCATATCTGCTAAAACCCCATCTTTTTCAGGAATATGGCCAATGATACTTAAACCACCAGATTCTTCCCCACCAATCAAAACGGCGGTTTCCCGCATTTTCTCACCAATGTATTTAAAACCCACCGCAGTTTCATAAATTTCCAGCCCATACTTAGCTGCAAAATTATCTAATAAGTGCGTAGTTGCCACAGTCCGAACGATCGCACCGCTTTTACCCTTGTTTTTAATCAAATGTCGTGCTAGGAGTAACAAAACTGTGTTGGGAGTGAGGACATTACCTTGTTCATCAACAATACCAAAGCGATCGCTATCACCATCGGTAGCCAAACCCAAATCCGCATGATCAGCCTTGACAGCGGCCACCAACTCAACTAACTGTTCCCCTTTGGGTTCAGGCATACCACCCCCAAAAAGCACATCTCGCCAGGTGTGGAAACTTTCTAATTGACAACCACACTGTTGCAGGACTTCATCTAAATAACCACGAGAGGTAGAATAAAGGGCATCATATTTGACCTTTAAATTTGCACTTTTAATTTTTTCCACATCCAACAAGGTGTAGATAAAATGCAAATAATCGGGTTTGGGATCAAAAGTAGAAATTGTACCAGATGGGTTACTTCCAGGTAATTCATCGGATGCCGTTTCTATATTGGCGACAATAGTATCAGTAATTTCTGGAGTTGCCGGACCTGCATAATCGGGTATATATTTAATCCCACAATAAGGTGCAGGATTATGACTAGCAGTAAACATCAAAGCCCCTGCAGAATTGAGGAGACGGGCATTGTAGGCAATTACTGGGGTGGGACAATCCCGGTCAGTAATTTGTACATTCCAACCCAAATCTGCTAAAACTGCGGCAGATGTTTGGGCGAACTCGTCGGCTAAAAACCTGGTATCGTAGGCGATTAAAACAGGTCTGTCCTTAGTATAGGCAGTTTCCAGATAACTAGCGATCGCCCTGGTTACTTTCCGCACATTTGGAAAAGTAAAATCATCAGCAATAATTCCGCGCCATCCATCAGTACCAAATTTTATCTTACCGGAATTACTAGGGTTGCTCATATTACCACTCTCTCCCGTGCATCATTATTACTATTTACTATCAGGAAATATGCCGCAAAGCTGTAGAACAGCCACTAAGCTGCAATTATCCCCAACGTAATTTCTCTCACTTAACAGTCCTAATGTCAACCGTTACGCAGCTAAATTGTACAATTCTAATATGGCCAAATCTTTATGGCCAAATCTTGTGGTGTGGGCATTCTGCCCGCTATAATTGTACAAATTAAATGCAGTACAGCTTACCTCCTATATTTTCCTGGATTTCCATTCCCACGCAGAGCATAAGCATAATGGCTTAGAACCTCCCGGTGGACTCCCAGTCTGGAGACTGGGAACGAGAAAAAGACCGGAAGAAAGGAAAAATAACCTTAAAAAGGCGGTAATTCTTTCAGGATTGTAAACCGAATATGGTTAATAGCTAAATCACCTAGTGAAATATCTTCTTTAGTCAAGCGAACTCCATTCTGGCTTAAAGTTTCAAAGGATATACCTTTGCCAATTTCGATATGATACCAGCATAAACCCATGAAAAAGCGTGTAGGATATGGTCCACCTTCTTCGAGATCATCAGGATTAGATTCCATGGGCAACCAACCCATACCGGGAATATAAAATTCTAACCAAACATGATTAAAATCGGGTTGGAGGGGAACTCCCTGATGTTCAGCATAAACTGGACATTTATATCTACCAACGGTGCGACAAGGAATACCATTCAAGCGACAAAGTGCCAGTAATACACCCACATATTCTCCACAGGAACCAACACCACGCTCTAAAACCACATCTGGCGAATCAATATGGGGTTTAATACCATAGGATAATTGATCATAGACGTAGTTGCGGATACTGTACATTTTCCGTAACAAGTTAGTTTCTGAACCGATAGCTGTCTTGGCCGCACGGATCACAATATCCGTATCCATTGCTAAATCATCATCATCTACCAGATAGCGAGTTTTTAATTCTGGTGGCAGTTCTGGTAACTTTTCCACGTCTCTGGGAGTAATGCGATATTTAATACTCCACACTTCCACAAGTGCTTTCCAGCCAAATATGTGGCGTTCTCCGGGGGTGAGGGTGTCAAATTTAAAAACCGCTACCCTTTGTCCGTCAATGATTTCTTCTGTGAAGGGTAAGCCAATCGCTTCAACTTGCTTAACTTTTTGCCGTTCCGTTTCTGAGGGTAGGGCAATACGCCATTCTATATCGCTTAAATAAACCTCATCAAGGGGGGAAATTTCCTCAAGATAAGACATTTCTATGAGATAACCATTAGAAAGTGCGTAGCGTTTATCCTCCTGGTAATGATATTGTAGAGCATGAATGAATGTGCGATCGCGGTATGTTAACTCATAACAGGGATCAGCATTAGGGTTATCGCGGATGTAAGGTTCTTCACTAGAGTATGCCACATACAGACGATCTTTACCTGCCTCATCCTGTCCATAAACAGCGATACCCGTTGGGGAATCAAAAGGAGTAAGAACACTGAAACGGACTTCCCCGGTTGCCCTATCCATAGAGTAAACAGTTTGTTCCGTGCGATCGCATATCCACAGAGTTTCTTTTGTCACTGCTAAATTTTCTATGCCGACACCAGGGGCGTAAAATCTAGTGATTTCCCTGCGGGTATCACGGTCAAAAATTAAAATATAGCCAAGTCTTTGACAACTGACATAAACGGTAGATTCCCAAACAGCAACCCCGTCAGCAGGGTATGGTAAAGTCACAAAATGTTCTAAACCTAAAGAGGCGAATTTGCAAGAGTAGACACTATTACCACGAGTTACCCAGAGATAACCTTGCGACATAGCTAACCCGGTAACTTCCTTAAATTCACGGACTTGGTGGGGATTGATAATTTTGCTGTTATCGCTGAGGGGGTCAATTTCTAATAAATGACCTTTAATTGTATCAATAGCAATGAGTCTATTTTCGGTAAAAGCGATACCGTACAGGGTAGCAGCAGTAATTGGCCTAATAATTCTTTGCTGTTCAAAATTTTGGTTCACTGTCAAACTGGGTAGTGGGAAACTCGTGTTATTGAGCATAGTAGTCATAAATTATTACTTTTTAACGTCAGTTGTTATTTAGGGAATAGGACTTACGCAAAATATCTCCCAAAGCCTCTCTTATTTGTGATCTTCGCTCCTCTTGGGGAGGCTTTGCTGCAGCTTTCGCTTGCTTCGATGGTTCATTATTCCCTGACCTGTGCGTAAGTCCTGGAGAACAGGGAATAGGGAACAAGGAAGAATCTTTCCTAATTACCCAATTACCCAATTACCCAATTACCCAATTACCCAATTCCACATTTTCTGACCGAAAAAAAATCGGATACAAGCCCCGTCCTTCTAGGACAGCTTTATAGTAAACTAGATATAGTCGCCACAGGGCATTGGGAGACTATAAACGGACACTCCAGACTAGATCAGACTACTCTTAGGTAGCACCAGTCAGTGAAGTGTCAAGGAATCCTCGCTCATGAAAGGAAGAGAAGGTATGTCAATAACCCCACTCTGTCAATAACCCCACTCACTAATAACTAATAACCACAAATTCCCCATTTTCGGACATTGCTAAATTATGATCGAATCTTGTAACCATTTCCTGTAACTTACACAATGTCTGCTCATTCTTTACCTGAAGCTACCAACATCTGGCATGGTTTGGCAGTTGATAAAGCCCTAGAAATGCTAGATAGTGACGCAAACAACGGCTTAACGTCCCAAGAAGTTGAACAGCGTCGTCAAAAATATGGAACGAATGAACTAGAAGAACATGGAGGTCGTAGCCCTTGGCAAATTCTCCTAGATCAGTTTACCAATATCATGTTATTGATGTTGATTGCAGTTGCCTTCATTTCTGGTTTTTTGGATTTGATGGCTTTGTCTAGGGGGGACTTAAAACCCGGTGAAGTGCCATTTAAGGATACAATTGCCATTATGGCCATCGTTATTCTTAACGGTATTTTGGGCTATGTCCAAGAAAGCCGGGCTGAAAAAGCTTTAGCAGCTTTGAAAAAACTATCTTCTCCTTCGGTGCGAATCCTGCGTGACGGTAAACTGGGGGATATAGCAGCCAAGGATCTAGTCCCAGGGGATGTGATGCTGCTGGAAGCTGGAGTGCAAATAGCCGCTGATGGTCGCTTAATAGAACAATCTAATTTACAAGTGCGTGAATCTGCTTTAACGGGTGAAGCTGAGGCTGTTAATAAGCAAGCTATAATCACATTACCAGAAGATGCACCTTTAGGCGATCGCCTCAATTCAGTTTTTCAAGGCACGGAAGTTGTCCAAGGTCGGGCTAAGGTGTTGGTAACTAACACGGGAATGGCCACGGAATTAGGTAAAATTGCTATCATGTTACAATCTGTGGACGGTGAACCTACACCCCTACAGCAACGCATGACCCAACTGGGTAATGTCCTGGTCAGCGGTTCTTTAATTCTTGTAGCCATAGTCGTTGGTGGTGGACTTATTCATGATCTAACTAAAGGAATAGGCTGGAAAAATTTACAAGAATTAGTAGAAGTTTCTTTAAGTATGGCTGTGGCGGTAGTTCCCGAAGGTTTACCGGCTGTAATTACCGTTACCCTGGCTTTGGGAACTCAGCGCATGGTCAAACATAATGCTTTAATTCGCAAACTCCCAGCAGTAGAAACACTCGGTTCTGTAACTACTATTTGTTCTGACAAAACCGGAACTCTGACTCAAAATAAAATGGTAGTCCAGTCAGTTTATACCAATAATTCCACCTTTCGTGTCTCTGGGGATGGTTATACTCCTATTGGAGATTTTCACTTACATGGTAAAAAAGCCAGTTTAGATGAATTTCCAGAAATTTCCGCCCTGCTTGTTCCCTGTGCTGTTTGTAATGATGCTGTTTTGCAACAACAACAAGGACAATGGGTAATTTTAGGCGACCCCACGGAAGGGGCTTTAGTTACTTTGGCGGGGAAAGCAGGAATTGAGCAAGACCAATGGTATAGTAAATTACCTCGTGTAGCAGAATTTCCCTTTTCCTCTGAACGGAAGCGCATGAGTGTGATTTGTCAAATAGAAGCTGTGGCTACTGGCGAATCTTCTTTAATAGCTATTGACCCTGCTATTACTGGTTTTGTCGAATCGGAAAAATATCTCATGTTCACCAAGGGTTCACCAGAATTAACTCTGGAAAGGTGTACAAAAATCCATTTAGGTGATAAGGCTGTTTTTATCAACGCCGAACAACGCAGCCAAATTCTAGTAGCTAATGACCAAATGGCCAGTCAAGGTTTGCGGGTCTTAGGTTTTGCTTATAAACCCTTGAGGGAAGTTCCTGCCGATGGTTCAGAGGACATTTCTGAGGTAGATTTAGTTTGGTTGGGACTGGTGGGAATGTTAGACGCGCCCCGGCCAGAAGTGCGGGCTGCGGTCCAAGAATGTCGCCACGCTGGTATTCGTCCGGTAATGATTACTGGCGACCATCAATTAACCGCCCAGGCGATCGCTATTGATTTAGGAATCGCCCAAAAAGGTGATAGAGTTCTTACTGGTAAGGAATTGCAACTACTAAGTGACCAGGAATTAGAAGCACAGGTAGACCTAGTGAGTATTTACGCCAGGGTCTCCCCAGAACACAAATTAAGAATTGTGCAAGCATTGCAGCGACGCGGGCGATTTGTGGCTATGACGGGCGATGGCGTGAATGATGCTCCCGCCCTCAAACAAGCTGATATAGGCATTGCCATGGGCATCACAGGTACAGATGTGAGCAAGGAAGCCAGCGACATGATCCTGCTAGATGACAATTTTGCCACCATAGTCGCTGCCACTAAGGAAGGTAGAGTTGTTTATACTAATATTCGCAGGTTTATCAAGTATATTCTTGGTAGTAATATTGGAGAAGTTCTCACCATTGCGGCCGCACCCTTGTTAAATTTGGGCGGTGTTCCTTTGAGTCCTTTGCAAATTCTCTGGATGAATTTGGTTACAGACGGTTTACCAGCTTTAGCACTGGCTGTAGAACCTCCTGAACCTGATGTGATGCAGCGTCCCCCCTTTAGTCCCCGTGAAAGTATTTTTGCGAGAGGTTTGGGTGCTTATATGATTCGCATTGGGATTGTTTTCGCCATTATTACCATTATTCTCATGCAGTGGGCTTATCAACATTCTCACGCACCTGGATATCAAGGACATGAAGATACTTGGAAAACAATGGTATTTACTTCATTATGTCTAGCACAAATGGGTCATGCGATCGCCATTCGTTCTAATAATAGACTTACCATTGAAATGAATCCTTTCTCTAATATCTTTGTATTGGGGTCAGTCATTGTGACGACAATTTTGCAATTGATGTTAATTTATGTTCCCCCCCTGCGAAGTTTCTTTGGTACTCATGCACTCAGTTTACAAGAACTAGGAATTTGTATTGCATTTAGTGCTTTAATGTTTGTCTGGATTGAAGGTGAGAAATTATTTTTCCGCTTTAGGGGACAAAAAAATGTTTAATGGGTAAATTCTCAGAATCAGGACTTGCAAATTAACAGGATTTCAGAGGGAACAGGGAACGGGCAACAGGGAACAGAAAAAACTCATGTTTAAGTTTAAAAACATGAGATTGAAATAATGACACTGTTTTTTTTCGTGCTACGCATCTTTTAAAAACATCTTTTTCTTGACTGAGCTTTAAACTCAGTAACTTTTGTTTCTTATCTGTTCCCTATTCCCTGTTACCTGTTACCTGTTACCTGTTACCTGTTATCTGTTACCTGTTACCTGTTACCTGTTACCTGTTACCTGTTACCTGTTACCTGCTTTCACAGACAACTTATTCAGCAAACCCTAATTAGGAAATAGATATCATGGGTGAATCGAAACGTAGAAAACAACAAGATCCCAATTACGGGAAAGTTAAAAATCCTGTCAAAAATCTGATGAAAGTTTTTTGCCCGTTTTTTGAAGATTACGATAATTTACCTGATCTCAATTCTGATAATATATCATTGATGATCGCCAAAGCAGGATACAACAAAACGGGCTTGAGAGGAATAATTTTAAAAGGATTTCTAGCAGAACATTTAGTCAAAGATTATCCAGAGGAATCTGAACTAATACAAGCGTTCAAACAACATGGAAATATTTATGTAACTTCAACATTAGCCTCAGCTTATTTAGAAAATGCTATCAACAAAGAGGATAATCTGAGCAAATTTGCAACCTATAACCCGGAAAATGAATTTATACGCATTGACAGCGATTCTCAAAAGTACCAATTAGATTTGGTGACAGTACCTTAAGCAGGTTGGCGTTAAAAATTGTCGTTATAACAAGGGAACAGGGAACAGGGAACAGGGAATAGGGAATAGGGAATAGGGAATAGGGAATAGGAAGGACAGAATTGATACCTACTGAGTCTTGTATGGCTACGCCACGCAAGCTATCAAAAATCAAATAGGAGTCCTATATATGTTATATATATGTATTTAAAAACTTTACACCTGAAACAATTTCGTAATTACCAAGATCAAAAAGTTGAATTTACCGCTGCTAAAACTATTTTGGTGGGTAATAATGCTCAAGGAAAATCAAATCTATTGGAAGCTGTAGAATTATTAGCAACATTGCGATCGCACCGCATGACACGAGATCATGATTTAATTAAAGAAGGTGAATCTACAGCCCAAATTAGTGCTAATTTACAAAGGATTCATAGCAATAGTGATTTAACCCTCACTCTCCGTCGTCAAGGTCGTCGCACCGTCGCTATTAATGGGGAAATAGTTCCTAAACAAATGAACTTTTTAGGTGTCCTCAATGCAGTAGAATTTTCTAGTTTAGATTTAGAATTGGTGCGGGGTAGTCCGGTCGGTCGTCGTCATTGGTTGGATACATTATTAATTCAATTAGAACCAGTTTATGCCCATATTTTACATCAATATAACCAAATTTTACGCCAACGCAATGCTTTCTTAAAACGCTATATCAATACACAAGAAAAGTCTCTACAATCAGAATTAGCTATCTGGAATGCACAATTAGTTACCGCTGGTACAAGGGTAATTTTGAGACGAGATAGAGCCATTCAAAGATTGTCTCCCCTAGCTTCTGCATGGCATAATAGTATTAGTGGAGCATCGGAAAATCTAGAGATTAAATATGCTGCTAATATTCCTTTAGAAAAAATAGAAAAAAATTCTGCCCATGAATTACAAGGTGATTTTTTTGCTAAACTACAACAAAGAGCGATTACTGAATTACATCGAGGCATAACTTTAGTTGGACCCCACCGCGATGAAATAGAATTAATTATTAATCAAACTCCGGCGCGAAAATATGGTTCTCAAGGTCAACAAAGAACATTGGTTTTAGCTTTGAAATTAGCCGAATTACAATTAATTGAAGAAGTGATTAATGAACCACCTTTGTTATTATTAGATGATGTTTTAGCTGAATTAGATCCATCCCGTCAAGGTCAATTACTTGATGCTATTCAAGACCGATTTCAAACTTTGATTACTACTACTCATTTAGGTGCTTTTGATTCTCAATGGTTAAAATCTTCCCAGATTCTATCTGTGAGTGCGGGAAAAATATCAGAAAATGGTAATGGGTAATGGGTAATGGGTAATGGGTAATTGGTAATTGGTAATGGGTAATGGGTAATTGGTAATTGGTAATTGGTAATTGGTAATGGGTAATTGACAACTAATTAAATTTTTCTAGTCTTTTAAAGATGTGTAAAATAATTACAGTTAAAATAGCGCCCATTAATCCTAATTGCCATAAACCACACCCAGCAGCAATTCCCAAAGCAGCGGATACCCAAATTGCAGCAGCAGAAGTTAATCCGTGAACTTCTGGAGATTTTGATGTTTGGGAAGATTGACGCAAAATCTCCCCAGCGCCTAAAAATCCCACTCCAGCAGCGATACCTTGCACTACACGACTAATAGCATCAGCACTAAGTTGTGTTCCACCTGTTTGGATAGTAATTAGAGTAAACACAGATGAACCCAAACTGACTAGCATATGAGTTCTTAAACCAGCCGGCTTGTTTTTAATTTGCCTTTCCAGGCCAATTATAGCCCCAATAAACAAGGCCAAACACAGACGCAGCCCGGTATTCAACCAATCACTGCTGGTAATATAATAAGGATTTGTCAAGTTCTGTAGGTGTTAAATAGTTCAACGGTGGAATATGTGGAGTTAAAAACAAATAAAAACAAAATATAGTTCATTTTTGATATTAATTGGTAGTATAGTAACAAAAAGTATTTAATCAATAATATTTAATAATTTAACTTGTCTGACTACTTACTGACTCCCCCATCAGTCATATTTAACAACTTTCAGGTAAAACAGAATTACCATATAAACGGACACCTAATGAATTGAGTGGATAAACTCTATTGGCTTGACAAAATCACACTACAAGACCGCGCTAAAGTCGGCGTTTTAGCGTTTTACTTAAGCAAAATTCAACAACGAGGCTACCCTGTTCTCCCTGGTTTTGTGGTAGCAGCGGATATTTTACAGCAATTCCTAGAAAATCTCAACAGTTCAGAGTCTTTAATTGCTGATTTACCTCATTCTTCTCTACACTTAGATGTAAATAATTGGCGACAACTTCAGCAGGTAGCTGGCCGCTTGCGTCAGGAAATTATCTCGGCCAGTGTCCCACCTCATTGGCTAAGGACAATTTTTGCAGCTGCTAAACAATGGCCAGGAAGTAGTTTAATTTTGCGCCCTAGTCTGGCAATATCAAGTAATCAAGAAATGAAAAATGTGACCGGGTTATTAGATTCGGTATTTTGTCCTTGCGAAGAAGCGGAAATTGGGGCAGCTTTAAAGTTACTTTACAGTCAATTATTCCGTGCTAGAAGTTTACTATATTGGCGGAGTATGGGTATTACTTTACCACAAATTAATTTAGGAGTATTAGTACAACCAGTTGATTCTTGCATTGCCTCTGGTGTCCTGAATATTAACCCCTTGGCTTATGATATTGAAGCTACTTGGGGCGATTGTTTAGCAATTACTAATGGTGAAGTATTACCAGATGTTTACTACATAGAACCGGAAACCGGGGTGGTTTTAGAAAGACAATTGGGGAATAAAATTTTGGCTTATGGTCTTGATAATGGCACACATTTAGCCAGTGAAGAATTACAGCTAACATCAAATCATAATTGTTTACCGACTTATCTTTTACCAGAATCTCAACAACAAGAATACGCTTTACCAGAAGCATATTTACAAGAATTAATTGTTTTAGGAAATCGCCTAGTTGGTGAACTGGGTACAACTTTAACTGTAAAATGGAAACTTGTCCCCTCATATTTAGCCTCTACCTCTAAAATCTATATTACAGAGGTTACTGTTCCCCAACCGATAAAACCGAATATCCAATTTATTCAAGGTATTGGGGCAGCTAGGGGCAGAATTATTGCTAATGCTTATATTCTCAATTCAGCGCAAAAATTGCTACAAGTTCCCAAGGATGTAATTCTGATTACATCAGTCATTACTCCTGATTATTTACCATTATTACGGGGTGTTGCTGGCATTATTACGGAACAAGGCGGATTAACTAGTCATGGTGCAATTTTAGCCAGAGAATTAAGTATTCCTGCGGTGATTAGTGCCACGGGTGCGACGACTATTTTACAATCAGGTGAAAAATTATTACTAGATGGTGACAAAGGAGAAATATATCGTCTGACAGAAGAAGAGGAAAATTTTCCGATTGCGGAGATGGAAAAAACAATGAATGATGAGAAAATATCAGATCATCAATTTACAAATTTACCAATAATTGCCACTAGGTTAATGGTAAATTTAAGTCAACCTCAATTAATTAAACAAGTACAAAGTTTACCTGTAGACGGTGTGGGATTATTACGTTCGGAATTGATGATATTAAATATCCTCAAGGGAAAACATCCTCAACAATGGTTACTAGAAGGAAGAAAAAAGGAATTATTAGAGTTATTATCTGAGCAAATTATGGAGTTTGCTCGCGCTTTTTTACCTAGACCTATTTTTTATCGTTCTTTAGATTTACCAGCCTATAATTTAACATCATTGAGTGCAGATTCCCTCTTATCACAGTCATCAATTCTCGGTGAGAGGGGTGTTTTTAATTATATGCAGTATCCGGCGATTTTTGAATTGGAATTACAAGCTTTAGCGATAGTCCAAGCATCTGGTTATAGAAATATTAATTTGCTATTACCTTTTGTCCGCACTGTGGAAGAATTTGTATTTTGTCGTGATAAAGTTGCGGAATCTGGGTTAATAAAAAACCATCAGTTTCAATTATGGATCATGGCAGAAGTTCCTAGTATACTATTTCTTTTACCTGAATATATTAAAGCTGGTGTGATGGGTATTTCCATTGGCACAAATGATTTAACTCAATTATTATTAGGAGTAGATCGAGAACAGGGAAAATTTGCAACAATATTTGATGAAAGTCATCCAGTAGTCATGAAAGCAATATCTCAATTAATTCAAATGTCTCAAGCTGGAGGTATTCCCTGTTCTATCTGTGGTCAAGCTCCGGCACTTTATCCAGAAATAATTGATAAGTTAATAGAATGGGGCATTACTTCTATTTCTGTAGAACTGGAAGCTGTAGAAAAGACTTATAAAGCGATCGCTCGTGCTGAACAAAGATTAATTTTAGCAGCAGCACGCAAGCAATTGATTGATTTATAAAGCATCAAGTACGTTCCCAGTCAGAGACTAGGAACGAGGAAAATACGACTAACTCAATATTTTATTCAGTTACTGCAGAAACACGAGTTATTACTGGGGGTTTCCAGTCGCCACTGACTACCTCATCTTGTGGCCGGTAGAGACGCATGACAACAAACATCGGTCCGGCCGGTGCTGGTAGCCAATTTGATTCTTTTCCCTCTCCTGGTGATTCGTTCTGTAGGTATAGAGTGACCTTTGTGTTATCTTCAGCATTTGGTTGCAGTGTCATTGATGAATTAATTAAGTAACGATTCAGATCGTTTGCAACCAAAAATTTCGTTAAGCCATCGTACATAGTAACAGACCAGAATGCGTTTACGGGCATTTCTTTGGGAATTACCATTTGGTAATTGCTCTTAGTAGCATCAAGCTGCTGCCCTTCACTATCCTGTAGGTAGACAGGGTATACTGCCTCCGCGTCTGAGTTTCCATAAATACCCATGAACACGCCCATTGCCCGATTGAGATAACCTGGCTCATCACCATTATTTTGATGATTATAATCTTTATGAAAATCGCTCAGGAGTTCTTTTCGCGTTCCGAATATTCCCAGAGATGTTGGAGTTTTTTCTGCTGTTTCGACAATCGTGTTCATTCCAATTGCTGAACCCTCGTTGAGCGCGTTCACCCATTCTGCACTAACACCTTCTGGCGGAAATGTTGAAAAATCCTCTCTCATTCCAATTGTCTTAAATTGCTCGCGTAGTTCTACTTCGGTCGGATGTGTGGGGCAAAATTGAAGCAAGAAATTCACATATTGAAAGAAATTCGGGTCTAATTTCTCACCATTCTCAGGACCGCTATCGTCGATCCTTGGGTAGGAGATATTCGGTGCAGACTCTGGTGCAGGTTCAGTCTTCATAAACTGACTCAAAGTTTGAACCTCATATTGATCCTGAATTTGGTTTACTTTAGCTAAATCATCTGAATCAGCAGGATCGAAAAGCTGTGTACGGAATAGCGAGAAAACCAAATTTGTTTCCGATTTAATAATTTCATCTATTATTCCTTCGGGATTTGTCTCCGATTTCAAAATGCTAGTGATTTTTTCGGATTCTTCTTCGCTCCAGTCTGGACCTGCTATTATGTATGTACCCCCCTGTTGACCTCTCCGAGTACCAAGATATTCAAAGTTGAAGGTATAGAGATCGATAAGTTGCAGGGAGTAATAACGATCCTTTCCAGTAGCAGAAGCAAAAGAAGTAATGTCAGGCATAGTTACCACTAAAGGCTCGGTACGTAGATCCATAATTAAATATGAATAAGGGGTATCCGAGTTAGGAGTAACAAACACCGTATCATCAGGAGTAGCTACATTCCTTACATGATGTATTTCGTTCATTGGTCCTTTGTAGCTAGCGTTGTTGCTGTCAATTGTCAACTTATAGATACTTCGGTAGTTTTCCACAATGGGGTAAGCCCAAATGGCAGCCTTTTTGGCAATCTCTTTTACTTTATCTAGATTTGTTTCCAGGGTCATAATTTCGGGTGTAAATCATTACGATCTGATTTGTATCACATACTTCGTCTGATTGAGTACACGGAAATTCCCACTTTTTTAATAGTTAAAATCTGGCATAATCAGGAGAATTAGAGCTTTTTATGAAAAGATCGCCGTTATGAATGGCATTGCTTTATTTTAAGCTAATTTTAACTACCAGCATCTTATTAGCTTGCTAAAAAATTCTCAAAACTATATTAAATGTTTTTGCGTAGTTAATCACTATTTTGATAAATTTTTGTGTATTTAATTTGTATAATTATCACTCGTAATACAGCAGTTCCCGGTATTTGATGAAAGTCATCCAGTAGTGATGAAAGCAATATCTCAATTAATTCAAATGTCTCAAGCTGGAGGTATTCCCTGTTCTATCTGTGGTCAAGCTCCGGCACTTTATCCAGAAATAATTGTTCAGTTAATAGAATGGGGAATTACTTCTATTTCTGTAGAACCGGAAGCTGTAGAAAAGACTTATAAAGCGATCGCTCGTGCTGAACAAAGATTAATTTTAGCAGCAGCACGCAAGCAACTAGGAAATTTGTAAATTTTTCTTAATTCTATCATCAATAACATAAAAAACAACTATTATAGATAATATAGCAATCCCCATAGTTAATTGATTTTTATATAAATGTCATTATAAATGTCATTCCCAAAATTTCAACAACATCTGACTAATTTAATAACGACAGCAGAAACTATGCTGGCTTCATCTCGGACTGGTAAACCAGAAGAAAATACAAAAGATAGTCTGATTGTCCCTTTTCTCGATGCACTAGGTTATACAACAGAATATCGGACACTTGAAGGATCAATTCGCAGCTTAATTGGCACTACTACATGGGTAGATTATTTATTACGTAATCAAGTAGGAAAACATCCAAAATTGATGTTTGAAGCTAAAAGTTTATGGGACAAAAATATCTGGGAAACCAATACACAACAAGTTTTAGATTACCTGAGAAACTATAGTTTAGATATTGGTACACAAGAACCTGTACTTTGGATTATTTTATCTAATTTTCGGGAATGGCACATTTTAAGATTACAAGATAGAAAACCTTTTTGGTCATTTACACTTGAGGATCTAAAAAATGATCCTGAACTGGTAAATAGAGTATATACTTGTCTGCATCGTGAAAATTTATCTAGTAACCGTTTAGAAGCATTTTATAGTGAAAAAACTAGAGAAGAATTAGGAACAAAATTTTTAGCAGACCTGAAAATTTGGCGCGTCATTCTTGCTAATGGTATTAAAAAATCCCAACCTGATTTAAGTTTAGATAAAATTCGTGAAGCTGCCCAAATCATTTTAAATCGTTTTCTATTAATTAGACTTTTAGAGACATTTAGCCGAGAAATGCCATTTAATTATCTGGGTAGAGTTTATTATAACTGGCAACAAACTTTTCCCAACTTGCCTTTTATCGAACAACTAAGACAGGCTTTTCGGAGTACATGGTTAGACTATAATACTGAGTTATTTCAACCTTCTTGGATTGATGAATTAACAATTGATGTTGAGTATTTAGAATCAATTATTGTCATTAATGCAGTACCACAGCCAGGTATACTTGATACAATTACTGGAACATTAGCTAATTATCGTTCAATTTATAACTATGATTTCACCACTCTAACCCAGGATATATTAGGTACTGCTTATGAACAATTTTTAGCCCATCAATTAATTCTTGTTAACGATGTTGTGCAAATTTTAGAAAATCAAAAAACTCGTAAAAAAGAAGGTATTTTCTATACTCCTAACTATATAGTGCGTCGCATTGTTTATCAATCTTTGCAACCATTAGTAAAACCTAAAATTGATCAAGCTATTGGGTTATTAGAAAGGGGTGAATTACAGCAATCTCATGTAGTCGCAAAATCAGTTTTAGAAATTACAGTTCTTGATCCTGCTTGTGGTTCAGGTTTATTTTTATTAAGTGCATTTGATTATTTATTAACAGAAATTAAACGTTATAATCTCGCTTGTCAAAATGCGAAAATACCCAAAAATTTTGATTTATTTAGTCATGTAGCACCTCAACCAATTATTAATCCTGAAGAACAAATTTTAGTCAAAATGCTACATGGAGTAGATCGAGATCCCCAAGCAGTATTATTAGCAAAATTATCACTATGGACAAGATTATTACGTGCGCGTCCTGGAGAATATGGTAGACGCAATGGTTCTATATATTCTCATTTACCAGCACTGACTTTAAATATTCGCGTTGGAGATAGTTTAATTCATAGTCCCACTAATTTAGAACTTTTTTCTCAACAATTAACAATAGTCGCAAATTTAGCTAATCTTGCTAGAGATACTAATCAAAGTGAAATAGAAAGAAATCAAGCAGTTAGTAATTTAGAAAATACAATTGCAAGTATTAATCAACAAGTTAATTCTGTTTTAACTGCTTTTTTTGCTAGTGATGAAAGTATCAATTCAGTAGTTTATTTAATTAAAAATAGAGAAGCTGAAGGATCAGAAATAGAAGCAATACGAGAATTGATTACAGAAAATATTAATTCTGAACAAACTTTAGAATCAACTTTAGAAAATTGGACATCTGCTGAATTAGCGAGAGTTAAATCTGAACTTATGAGTTTAGAAACTGCTCAAGAAGAGGTAATTATTAAACGTCCATTTAATTGGGAGATTGAATTTTCCCATATTTTTGATCCGAGATTACCAAAATCGGAACAAGGGTTTTCTGTAATCATTGGTAATCCTCCTTATTTTAATGTTGATTCAACCTTTGGTAGAGGTGCATTAGAATTAAAATGGTTAAAATTTGCCTATCCTGATATTTACACTGATAAAACTGATATTTTGTTTTATTTCTTCCGTCGGGGATTTGAAATTTTAAAAGTAGATGGTTATTTAAGTTTTATTATTTCTCGTGCTTTTATTCAAGGTGATAAATCTAGAAGTTTACGAGAATTTATCTGTAAAAATACCAAAATAGTCAATATTATTGATTTTTTAGGACATCAAGTTTTTCAAGCGGGAATTGCTACTTGTATTATTGAATTTCAAAGAAAAAAACCTCAACCAAAAGATACATTTACAACTTTCTATGTGTTGGATCTTGATGTTGTCAAAAAAACTTTTATCAGTGATGATTGTTCTTTACATTTAAGTCAAGGTGTAACTCAGGTAAATATTACTCAATCTAACTTAAATGATCATCGTTGGCAAATATCTCCATATAATGATATTTTTCATAAAATTGATTCTCAAGGTGTGAAACTCAGAGAATTACCTGAATGTGATTTAGTAGAGCAGGGTATTCAAACAGGAGAAAATAAGATTTTCGCACCTGAGCAGGGTTTTCCATCTAACTTTCCCAAAGAAAAACTATACCAAATAGTCAAAAATTCGGGAATTTTAGCCTATGGCTTTATACCCGATAATTCTCAACTATTGTATATTGAAAGTAGTGAGAAATTTGAAGATTTATCAATAGCAATTCAAAAGTATTTACTTGCAAATAGAAACAAGTTAGAAACCAGAGCAGCTTATCAGGAAGGAAGTTGTGAATGGTATGCTCTACACAGATCAAGACGTAAAGATCAACACTCTCATTTTCGACCTAAAATTTTATGTCCATATCGTGCCACTAGTAATAGATTTAGTGTTGATTTAGAAGGTAATTTAGCAGGTTTAACAGATACTACAGCTATATTCCTACGAGATATATATTGTTATGATCCAGATGATTTAAAACTTGATAAACTATACGCTTTGGTTGCTTTACTTAATTCTCAAGTCCTGGAATTTCGTTATACTGCATTAGGTGGAATTGGTAAATTGACAGGAAAAGGAATATTTGAATATTTTGAAAATCAAGTTGGTGATTTACCAATTCCTCAGTTTAATGAAGAAAATCATCATGACTATCAAGAGTTAGCTAAATTAAGTCGTGAAGCTCATGATATTTGGCAAATTCGTTATCAAATTATCACAACTTATCAAGGTAAATCTTCAGCATTTCCTAGTAAAGAAGTATCATTAAATGAATATCACAAATTATCTAGTGATTATGCTGTAGATATTGAATGGGAAAGTCCTCATGCTAATGAAGAAGGACATTTACTAGAATTGAAAATTGAACCTAGTGCAAATGGATATATAATATGGGGAGAAGTAACTGATGATGAAGATTGGAAGGAAAGTGATAGAAAATGGATAGAAATAGCTAATGTGAATATTCCTAACCCCTATTTACGGAGATATATGTTAGTAAGACTGATTTATTTAACTGAATTTGATTCATCTTTTCGTCGTAAACAAAAATTATCGCGGGAAATAGGAAACTTAGTTAATATTACTTTTGATGTTTTAAAAGTTAATAGATATGATCAAGATAGATTTAGTAATCTTAGGGCTTTAGAAATTATTGGACAGAGAGTTAAGCAGGAAGTTGGTAGATCAGATTTAGAAACAGTTTTACTTAGACAAATGGAAATCAAAAATCAAATTGACAAAAAAGCTTACCGGATGTATAAAGTAGAGGAATATGTAGATATAATTGAACAAGCTTTAAAAGTTGTTTTGTAATTTTAATCTCTAACCCCAGCGCCAGGAAGGAGGGGACTATTTTCCCATTACATACCTCTATTGGGTGTGTTGTCCACGAAAGAAAACACACCACTAGAGATTAATATCAATTAATATCAAATTAATATCGGCAAATAGCCGCTACTTTGACTCCGCTAGGCATTGCTTCTGGTTCAAGAGTATAAACTCTACCACCATTTAATATGGTGTGAATCACGGCAAAATCTAACATATCTTCATCATCTGGTGCTGGTTCTGGGTGTAATTCAACTGTGGCATTTGGTAAATCAAATTTACCCCATATATGTTGTTTTAAAGGCACAAACAAGGTATCAACTCTTTGATAATAAGCAGCAGGAATAATTGTTTTTATGTCATTAGTAATCTTGGTACTTTCTTCCCCCGCTAATTGCAGATAAACAGCCATTATATCTTCATATTCCTGTTGAAATAAAGGAGAAACAATTTCCCAAGCTGCACGATTTAATTCTTCTGTTTTCATCAATTCCACATTGCCGGTAATACCTGTTTCTAAAAAATGTGGATAGGTATTAGCCTTTTGGTAAATTGGTAATAAATAATCTACTCCTGCTAATATTAAAGGGGCTTTTTCATCTCGTAAAGTTTCATGTAATGCAGTATCAACAGCATAACAAAAATTTAAAATCTCTCGCTCATGTTTTTCCCGATCTGAACTACCCTGTCCATGGACAGAACCCGGTTGTTGAGCGGCATAACTTACACTTCTAGGTGTACCAACTCTGTGCTGTACACCTTTTTGAAATTCATCTTCTAGAAGTGTTTCCTCTAGATTTTGCGGCATATTTTCTACTGCTATTTCATCCAATTTGTAGCGCGTTCCTGAGTAAAATTTGACATGATTTTGACTCAATGCTAAAATATAGAATTTTCCATCATTATTAATCAGTTCTAGTAAAGGTTTGATATGAAAATTCTTGCCAACAATTGCCAATTGGGGAAAGGAAATTGGTAAACAATAGTAACGAAATAGATTGGGGGAACTAAAAATTACCAATCCCTGATTTTGATTTTCCCAAAAACCAATATTGTCTAATTCCATCGCTGGTTTAAGCAAATTTACCGACTCCGTAGGACGTAAACCGATTTCATCTAAGCGTTTTTCCGCTTCTCGAATTAAATTTTTAAACCGAATGGGATTTTGTCGTGTTTCTCCTCCCAATCTTTCTACAGGTAGATACAGGGAAACGCAGGGATACTGAGGATTTTGGACTAAATTTTTGAGTTCATCAAGAGAAAATATATTCATAGATTTTATCCACAAAGGATGACTAGAGAATATAAATTCTATTCAACTCTTGATATGGCAATTTTACATCTTTCTTTTGATAAGAAATTACCCGCTTTCTCTGCCTTTTTATAGATAGAATCAGATACGGGTGTACAAATACATACAGATTGTGATTATTTCCAGCAGGAATTATTGCTTTTTCAAAATACTGGGAATTGTTGTTAAGATGCGGGTGGCAATTTCTGCTGGTGTTTCGGTGGCAGTAATGGTAATATGTAAATCAGCTTGGGAATACTTATGTTGACGTTGTTCTAAAAGCAAGCTTAATTTACCTTGAGGATCGGCATTTTGTAACAGTGGTCTTGTATTATCTTCCGCCAAGCGCTCTAATATTATTTGTATTGGTACATCTAACCAAACTACCAAACCATGATGAAGATAACCCCAATTTTGCTGCTGCATGACAATACCGCCACCTGTAGCTACAATTAACTTAGTATAGGCACAGACTTGAGCTAAAACATCACTTTCCAATTGACGAAAATCAGCTTCACCATTTTCGGTAAATATTTCATTGATAGATTTACCTGCTGCTTTAACTATGATTTCATCTGTATCAACAAATCTATAACCGATTTCCTGTGCGAGTAATTTTCCTACCGTTGTTTTCCCAACTCCCATCATCCCAATTAAGTAGAGGTTAACCCCTTTTAATAAATTAGTCACCAGTCTTTTTCTCCTGTTAAATTATTAATTATTATGGCTTTTTTTGATTAATTTTGGCCATTGTAGTCGTAATCCACACCAGAAACATAAGGATTAAATCAACCGCAAAGACTCTTCATAGCATGAAGAAGGAAGAAAGGAAATCTCTTTGTAATAGTCTTAAATTAGCGTTTAGGCGGTTTATTTTCGTCCTTATCCTCAAAACCATCATCTTCAAAAAAATCCCAATCGTCATCATCTGCTTGATTTTTGCTCGGTTCTTTATAGGGAGGAATAATTACCCGATAATCAGCATCATAAATCGCCTCCGTTTTACCGACAGCAGTATTTTGTGGTGCTTGGGAACTGTAGGAATAAACGGAACTAGTTCGGGAATTACTTGTGGGAGAAGTTTTTGGTACTGATTCTAAATTTTCACCATCATCCCAATCATCTTGATCTTGATTTGTATTCCAATCATCTTGATCATTAAATTGACTCACGGGAGGTTGGGGGGGACTGCTGGGGCGTGGAGTATTTTGTTTAACACGCTGGGCAGTAGTCGGTGGCGATTTGGGTATAGATTGTTGTTCTGGTAAATTCAAATTAGTAGCAAATTTTAATAACCTGGTAATTACTAAAGATGTCAAAACACCAGCGATTATACTCAATAAAACCCACAATCCTAATGGTAATGATTGACTTCGCATTCCCAAAAATACCAGGGGCAGCGAATTCCCAAAATTTTGAACTAATATGATTATTAGTCCTAGGATTGTTGTCACCAAGATAATTAAGCGAATTACATCCATAAAAAATTTAAAGTTAAAGTAGGAGTTAAAAATACATTAGGGGAAAATCGCCATACATCAACCACTTCCATCTGAAAAATCTGATGTTTTCGGAATTAGAGTCACACCAAATAAATCATAATAAATCATAAAGTTGATCAAATTTATCTGCGGTAGTTTACTAAAAACGGAATTAAAAATTAAAAATAGAAGAACTCAATTTTTAATTTTTAATTTTTAATTTTTACTGACTACAAATGACCTTGCCATCGCTGTATAGGAATACAATCAATATCCAACTGATCTAAGGCACGAGCAACCACAAAATCCACCAAATCCTCAATAGTTTGAGGATTGTGATACCAAGCGGGAATAGCGGGAACAATTCTCACGCCTGTTTCTGCTAGGGTGGTTAAGTTACGCAGGTGAATTAAGCTAAAAGGAGTTTCTCTGGGGACAATTACCAGTTTACGTCCTTCTTTAATTTGTACGTCTGCTGCTCGTTCTAGTAAGTCGGAACTTAGTCCTCCCGCAAGTTTGGCAACTGTACTCATACTACAAGGAATAATGATCATGCCCAAGGTGCGAAAAGAACCACTGGCGATACTGGCACCAACGTCACTCCAAGGATGACAGCGGAGTTTACCTTGTCGGGGAACTTCCGCTTGTTCTCGCCAAAATTGCTCTTGTTTATCTGGTTCTCCTGGCATTCGGATTTCCTGTTCAGCTTGCCAAACTGTGTAAGTTGATTTAGAGGCTACTAATTCAATTTGATATTCTGCTGCTAAGAGGAATTTAAGAGCGCGAACGGCGTAAATTAGACCAGATGCCCCGGTTACGCCTAGGATTAAAGGTTTGGTTTTATTGGTCATTAGTTTACGGCAATGGACAACGGACTATTCCTCATCATCAAGTTCTGGCTCAAAGGATTCTGTTTGATTTGGTGGATCAATATCTGCTGCATCGTCATTGGTCGTATTTGCGCCCGTACTTTTGGGTAAACCATCAGCACCAACGGTAACTAAATCAATTTGTTGGCGGTAATAATCAACGCTCTTGACTTGCACCATACAGCTATCGCCTAATCGGTAGGAAGCGCGATTTTTCCGCCCAAATAAAGCCTGTTGTCTAGCGCGATATTCATACCAATCGTCTTTCAGGGAACTGACGTGAACCAGTCCTTCTACCCGTAAGGTATTAGCTAAGTTGTCTTCTGTGGGCGGTTCTATTGGTACTTCAATTTCTACAAAAAAGCCGTAGGATTGAACACCAGTAATCACCCCAGGAAATATTTCACCAATGCGTTGTTTCATTAATGAGGCTTTTTGTAGTCCGGCTAAATCTGCTTCAGCTTCTTGAACTTCTTTTTCCCGGTCGTTAATCTGTACTAGAACTCTGGTTAGGTCACTTTGAAGTTCTTGTTGCAGTTCTGGGGGGAGAACATTCCAATTAATTTCTTCATGACAGGAGGAGTGGCGCAGGTTAATCCGTTCTTTAACGCGGGTAGTCCGGCGATCGCGCCCATATTCCAGTAAGTTATGATACACCCGTTGCAGGAGAATATCTGGGTAACGACGCAAGGGGGCGGTAACGTGAACATATTGGGACAAAGCCAGTCCAAAATGAGAACTTTTAGTAGTGCTGTAGACAGAGGGTTTGAGTGTGTCCTGTAATAAATAGGTGAGAACTTGCTCCGAAGGAGAATCAGCAAAAGCGGCCGTTAAGTGTTGATAATCTAGGGGTTGGATTTCCAATTCTGGATCTAGTCCTAATTCCACACCCAAATTAACGGCCAGTTTGAGCATTTCCTGCACATCTTCGGGGTCAGGTGTGCCTTGGACTCGCCAAAGACAAGGAACTCCCAGAGCGCTCAGGTGATCGGCCATCAGTTGATTAACTAATATTACCAACTCTGTTATTAGCGATCGCCCAGGTAAGTCATTAACCACCACAGACCCCAAAGCCCCTTCATCATAGTAAGGATTATGACTGGGTGGGAGATTCAACTGTAAGCTACCACGATTTAGGCGCGTCTGTTTAATAGCAACAGCTAAAGTTTGCAAATCTTGTAATTGCTCTTGTACTTGGGCAGATACTTTAGTAACTTCATCGCAGAAAATGCTATGTAATTCTACTTGATTAATCTCGTAGTCTACATTGATTACACTCTCGTGAATTTCCCATTCCACCACTGCTCCCGATTGGGGGTTAATGGTAATTATGAGAGTCATACTCAAGCGATCGCTACCAGGGACTAAAGAACACCGTTCCATTACCATGGGCGGCAACATTGGTAATAATAATTCTCCCAAATACACCGATTTACCGCGCTTGAGTGCTTCCCTGTCTAGGGCTTCATCTGGTTGAATATAGTGAGAAACATCCGTAATGTGAAATAGTAATCGCCAATTATCGGTGCTAGTTTTTTCCACACTGAAGGCATTTTCAAATACAGACTCATCACCGTTGACAGTTTTGATAGTGAAAGTAAAAACATCACGTAAATCCAGACGATTTTTCAGGTCTGCCTTGAGGAGTTTCTTGGGTAACTTGGATGCTGCATCGAGGACATGATCGGGGAAAGTGCGGGATAAATCATGTTTACAAGTTACCAAATCTATATCGGCTGCGGCTTCGGCATCACTACCCAGGATTTGCACCACTCTCCCCAAGGGGGGATATTGTGCTAAGGGGTAGCGAAGAATTTCCACGTGAGCTAAATGATCAATTGCTGCTTCCAACTTCATGCTGTTGAGTTGTAATTTCAGTTCAAACAGCAATCTGTCATCTAAAGGAACAGCCCGAAAACCACCATCTACCTGTTTAATTCTGGCTAGTAAAGTGTGATTAGATCGTTCCATGATCAACTTAACTTCGCCCTCTGGTGAGCGCCGACGACTACCTTCCTTGAGGACCCTTACTAAAACGCGATCGCCATTCCAGGCATTACTCAAATGACTTTCGCGGATGTAAATATCCTCCGAGCCTTCGCTATCTTGAATTGCAAAGCAAAAGCCCTTACTGGAACAACGCAGTTTCGCCTCAATCAAGCCCTCCTCGGTGATGCGGCGGTATTTCCCCCGTTCCTTAACCAAAAGCCCAATTTTTTCCAGGACATCCAAAGTAATTTGTAGTTTTTCTAGACTTTCTTCATCCTCACAACCTAGTTTCTTTTCTAGAACCTTACGAGCCACCAATTTATCATCTGTGAAATTGGCAAGAAGTGTAGCGATTGAAAATTCCATGCAGTGAACCGACCTTTGGTCAAAACATCATTTTTTAGGGAATAGGGAATAGGGAACAGCATGATTGCCTCTTGCCTCCTCTTGGGTTACATCATGCCAGTCCGCCCTCATCTGTGACACGAATTACCCCTACTTCGCGCGTAGTGTTTTGTAGAGAAAGTAAGGCTGCCGATAGCGCAGCATGGACTTAACCCTAGTTGCGGTTACGCTAGGAGAAATCTCCCCTTGTGACTTCTCACAGCACAACAATTTCAGAGTTTGCTGGCGTGACCCCTAGTTTTATCTAAACAATACCCATCATGCACTCCTGATACTCAATGATTAACCACTCGGTAACTTAGATTATGGGTTAGTGAGAGACTTAGTTTGAAGAACTCAAGGTTAGCATCCAAAAACTATACACAGCTTTAACCACAGGTGTTTAGTCCTTGAGAATGAAGGTAATTTCACGCCATCAGATACTGATAGCATAGCGTGGCGTTAGCCATATCTTCACCCTAAGAAACTGCCGAAAACCCCCAATTTTGCCTTATGTAGAATTGATAACAATCAGGTAAGCAGTAAAACACCAGGAGCGAGGGCGAACCCGATCTTTATTATTGTAGATTTCGGGCGCACTTGGTGAGAAAATACTTCTAGATATCTAATTGGGTATTTAGTATAGCATTTAAGGGTAGAGGAAAATTTATCTAGTCAGTTGACGGTTGACAGTTATGAGTTTTCAATTGTCTATTGTGCATTTTTCCATAAGTGGCAAGGTGTGTTATTTTTGAAAATTCAGATAAAAATGATTGAAAGTATGATGTTGGCGCAATTCCATAACTTGTACCCCAACGGCTGTATAATATCAGAGCTAATAGAAATTTTTCAAGGGAAATATATCGTCCGTGTTAGTATACAACTCGAAGGTATCACCCGTGCGACGGCGATCGCCGGAGCAGAAACAGTAGAAGCGGCGGAAGATCATGCCATAAACCGAGCTTTGACGGTGTTGGGGATCAAAAATGTAGCGACAGAAGTGACAAAATCTATCTCATCATTGGTTGCTCCACCACCAATAAAATCTAACTTAGAAGAATCAAAACCTGTTCCTTCTGTCAGTAACACACAGATACATACACCCCCCTTACTAGAAGATAAAATTGATACTAAAGTTGCAAAACCAGAAATATTTTCGAGATTTTCGAGTGCAGAACCAGAGTATCAACCCTTGTCAGAAGTCTCTCCTAGTGATCCTAGTCATGTCACTCCTTTTACCCCTCGTAGTTATACCCCTGACGAGGATACTGGTGTACAGTCAACCCTTGGTAAAAAGAAGAGACAAAAAGAACCAGTAAATTTATCTGATGTCATCGCCCAAACAGATGTAGAAATCGAGCGGTTAGGCTGGACACCAGAACAGGGAAAAGATTATCTGGTGAAAACCTACAGTAAACGAGGGCGTTCTCTGCTCAGTGAAGAAGAATTAAGGAGTTTTCTCACTTACCTCAAATCTCAACCAGATCCAATTGCGGGATTTTAGTTGGTGTCAGTGGTCAGTGGTCAGTTGTTAGTTAACCAATGACCACTAACTAATAACTAATAACTAAACCAGAGCTACAGGACGACTACCGGCGGCGTGACGGTCAATTACTTGGTCAATTAAGCCATATTCCCTGGCTTCATGGGGAGACATAAAGAAATCACGTTCAGTATCTTCAGAAATCCGCTTATAAGGTTGACCAGTATGTTCAGCTAGATACTGATTGAGCCGTTGCTTGTGATACAAAATTTCTCTAGCTTGAATAGCGATGTCGGTAGCTTGTCCTTGAGCGCCACCCAGAGGTTGGTGAATCATAATCCGTGAATGGGGTAAACTCATGCGCTTACCCTTTGTACCAGCACTGAGGAGAAAAGCGCCCATACTGGCTGCTAATCCAGTACAAATTGTACAGACATCGGGGCGGATATGCTTCATAGTGTCAAAAATACCCATTCCCGCTGTCACCGAACCACCAGGAGAATTAATGTACATATATATGTCCTTCTCCGCGTCCTCGGAATCTAAAAACAGGAGTTGGGCAACAATCAAGTTAGCCAGATTGCTATCAACCTGTTCTCCCAAAAAAATAATCCGCTCACGCAACAGCCGTGAATAGATATCAAAGGCGCGTTCGCCTCTACCCGATTGTTCAATAACGATAGGAATCATTTAGCGTGTTTTTAGCTATTTTCCATTTATTCTATCGGTGACAAGGGGTGATTGTGTTGAAGTTGTTAAGAGGATGCTTTAAAAGTATTTTTCTGGTAAATATTAACACCAAAATCTTCAGAATCTAACCCTCCGGTTTCAAAATATCGGAAACTGCTGTAAGAAGGGAAAAGATGACAATGTATTTTATAGATTTTATATAAATATCAGTATTTTTACGGATTTTCAGAGTTGGGTAACTAGAGTAAAACAGTTGGTTAATGGCATAAACTTAAAAATAAATTTATATTTTCAGGACACTTTTTCAGGAAAACAAACGTCTAAGTTGTTAGGTAAATATAAAAAGAGAGCTAGATCACATTTGAGAACATTTTTCTCAAATGTTCTCAAATGATATTTACCTAATCCGATAGATCGAAAATACAAATTGTATTAAGAATAACAATTTCCAGAAGAAATTCCATCCATATATCCATATAAATAAAGAGAGGTACTATGCTAGAAAGACTTATACAAGCAGCCTTTATTACATTTTTGTTGCAACTGATAGCAGTATTGAGTAATACTACTCACCTTCCGCGACCCAAAGCCATCTCACATATTTCTCAAAAGCCAGTACCTATAATTAGTTCGACTTTTCAGGGTTCGGACTAGAATCTAGGGAACTCTTAACTCTTAACTCTTAACTCTTAACTCTTAACTCTTAACTGGGAACAGTTTTAACTGTCTGGATATCCTCAATTTTCCAAATCCGACAAAGAAAAATGCAATTCATTTAATTCTTGTGTCATTTGCATTAGGCTCCAATTTAGCTATATTAATTTAGCTATATTTTAGTTTTAATTCCGCTCTGGAGTGCTAGTGACGATTTTACTTTTGATCTTCTGATTATTTCCACCTGTAATGCTGTGGAAATATAGACCACCAATAGTGACGAGAAATAGTAAATATCCCACAAATTGAACAATATAAATTTTATCTCGATAACCAAATAAAGATTTAAGCATGATACCGGGAAAATGTTCATCAGAGAGGATTTTTTCGGTATTCCAGACTATTGGACCTAAGATACAGGAGTGAATTTTGGTAAAGTGTTCGTAATAGAAACAAAGATTTTCTGAAGAACGACTACTCAAAGCTAAATTAGCTATAGCTTCATCAAAATGATGCAACCCAGAAACCACTAAACCAGAAACAATTAATATTAATAAAACGCCCATAATTTGGAAGAATTGGCGGATATTAATTTTCACACCCCATTTAAATAATAAGACACCAATGGCTGCGGCGGCGGCTAAACCTGCAAGGGCGCCTAAAGTTGGTAATAAACCTTGTTGAAAATTAGCTGCAACAAATAAAACGGTTTCAAATCCTTCGCGGACAATGGCGACTAAAATTAAACTAAAAACTCCCCAAGCTGCATTTGTATTTTTACCTAATGCGTCGTTTACTGCTCCCTCAACTTGGGCTTTCATGAATCTGGCTTGTTTTGTCATCCAAATCAGCATCCAACTGAGCATAATTATTGCTAATATGCTAAATACACCTTCTAATGTTGGCTCAACTACAGAGGTATATTCAGGATTAATAGATGCTAGGAATTTAATGATCCCGGTAAATAAAATACCGATTAAACCACTAACAATAATACCTACGACCACACCAGCATACACCCAAAGATTGAGTTGAGATTGTTTGGCTTTTTTCAATAATGCGAGGACAATACCCACAACTAGAGCGGCTTCTACACCTTCTCGGAGGGTAATTACAAAAGTAGGTAAGGCGGTACTAAAATTCATTTTATTAGTTAGTTATCATTTATCATTTGTCATTTTTCAGTTGTCAGTGGTCAGTTGTAGATTTTGCTGCTCCTGACTTCTGACTCCTGACTCCTGCTGTATTAGCTGAAATCCCGTAACATTTTTTTGAGTTCGAGATTGTGCATTTCTTCTTGTCCGATCATACCACGGGTAAATTCTTCTAGATAGATACTAGCATTAGTGACTGTTTCTAGAAGACTTTTGTACATATCCAAAGCTTTCTTTTCATGGGATAAACTTTCTTGTAAGATGTCTTTAACGTTATGTTTGAAAGTTTCTTCTATGGGAGCGATTCTTAATGTAGGATGTCCTTCTAAACCTGTGAGAATTTCTCCTACTTGTTGAGCATGAAGTAAAGATTCAGCGGCTTGGGCTTTGAAAAATGCCACAATAGGAATACGATTAGGTCCTGTCACCATTAAGGAATAATGGGTGTAGCGAACTACCCCTGCTAGTTCAAATTCCATAATGGAATTGAGAATATCAATGGTTTTTTGGTGGTTAAGTTCTTGCATGAGTTGTTAAGTTGAGCAAAATTACATGAGCAGAGTTTTTAGATACTAATTATGAGTGAGAAGTTATACTTTTTTCTGGTTGGGAAAAATAAAAGAAAAATAAAAATATTCTCACTCTTAGCTATCAATTATTTTCTCTCTTATTTATGATTTTAAACTGTTTATTCTGGACTTATAATAGTGTGAAAATACTAACTCATGCTTTGACTGTGAGTTTTTTCTCGCACTTTTCGAGTATTTTCCTCGATGGTTTTTACTAGTTTGGTAACATCTTCTGGAGTTTTGACTGCTTGCGCTGGGGGAATAGCAGCAGGCCAAACTTTGACTAATTCTCCAAAAGCTGTATCTATGGCTTTGTGTGCTTCGGGATTTTCTTGGATCATTTGGTTAGAAATACTTTTATATATTTCTTGAGAATAGATTACAAAGCCACGAGAGTCTTGATATTCAATGGGGGCGGTAATTTTACCTTTTGCTACCGCTGCACCATATTCTGAGTTAGCGGCATCTAATAAACTGTTGATTACTGGTAGAATAAATTCCGGTTGGCTACGTTGTTCGGTTGGTAAAACAGCGATCGCATTATCAACAGCTTGCATAGCAGTGGTAAAATTAGTTTTTATTTTAGCATCCTTGGGATTAGATTTGACTAAATCTGTTAAACTGACTAAGTTGCTTTTAAATTCTTTAACTTTACGTTCTTCTAATTGTTCTTCAATATCAATATAAATCTCTTCTACTGGGTGTCCAATATGGGGTTGAGCTTGTTTGGGTTGATTTTGATCTAACAGTTCTTGGGCTACCAAAAGATGTCCTTTCATTAATCCCAATTTTGTCATATAGTCAATATCTTTGGCTTCACCTGTTAACACCACTTCCTCCACTGTCACCATATCTTTGATTTGGTCAAACTGTGGTTGAGTAATTACTTTTTTGCTGACTAAGTCTTCGGAACTAGCGTAAGGACGGTTAGCCTGAATTTTATTTGATAAAGCCGGAATTCCTAATGTGGCCTCCAATTTATCTAACTGCGACAAAATTGCATTATTGATATTAATTTTAGCTTTACCACTATGACCGCTATGGGTGCTAGTTTCTGTCGCTTGGGCTACAGTTGGTGTTGATTTAATATCTGATTTTACTTTATTGCCGGTACAAGAACTCAAGGAAATTAAGGTACAAGCAGCAATAGACAAGAATAAATAACGGAATTTAATCATTTTTACTCCAAAATAGGGATTTAAGTCAAAGTTTTGGCTATTTTTCTGATATCCAGTCAAAAACCAATAAATATTCGCAATAGCTATCTATGGTAATTTACCATAAATAAAAGTTTTTATCAACTAGTTTAGAGAAATTGAGTATAATTTGAATATTTTATTTTTATTTTCTCTTAATGCTCCGACTTCAAGGTATTAAAGCTTATAATCTAATTGGGTACTCATTCCCAGGTGGCCGCCTGGAAATGAGAAACTAAAAACAAGAAAACCTAGTTAGACTCCATTGCAAATGCTTGTGTCAAAGCTGCATGGGGTCTTTACTTTGCAGAATCGGAGTAATATTTGCTTTCAGCGGGTAAGGACTTAATATAAAAGCCCTTAAACTTTTCTTTCTGGCTAACGCGCATCATAGATGTAGGATAAGTAACAGTCAAGAGAGAAAAAACCCCAACTAAAAGCCAGATATATTTGTGTAAATCTCTCCCTGATATCTTTTCTTTGCTAGTATTCTCTGTTGTTTGTGTTTGCATAATTCAGTCCTTTGATTTTTTGCTTGATTTAGGTTAATGGTAAATAGGGAAAAAGAGGATGCCAACTCATTGCTGTAGCAGCAACCATTAAGGCAAACAGCCAAAAAAATATCGTTCTCGATTTAATCTTTTTGTTGTTCCAAAGTAGGGAAAGAATAGCCCAACTCACCAACCAACTAATAAGTAAGATTGTTTCTTTCCCAGAATAACTGCCAATATTACCCCACATTTTACTGGGGTTATGGCTGCCTGGTATCCAACTTCCCAATGACCAAATCATTTTCTCTATGTTTTTATTAGTATCAGAAAAATGATGTGCCACCATCATTGTAAAACATCCAATTGCTGCACTAATTAAAGCTGCCGCTGCCGGTCCAGAAACCGTTGGTGGATGATTTGAACCTGCTGCTAAAAATCGGGGAAATTGTTTACATGACTGCCAAAATCTACCATATATAGGTTTTGGTTCTGGTGCGATTTCAGAAAATTGAGATTGTTTATTCATCAAATAATCCTCAAGAATTTAATTACAAAGCTAATTACAAAGCGTGAATTTTAGCGACACCAATTCCAGTTACTAAACCACCCATGGCAAAAAACATCATGGCTATTAAAGCCACACAAGTAGCTGTGAGAACGGGACGGTTTTGTTTTTCTAAAATTGAGTCGCCATATTGCCATAAAATCCAGCTACAAGCTACCCCTAATGGCAAGGTAAATAAAACGCTAAATTCGTGGTATTCCATAAGTACATATTGGACTAAAGGGGAGTTTTCTTTTAGCCAAGCTCTTGCACCACCAAATTCTATTCCAGCCCGATAACGCATATATGCTAAATTGCCTGTAGCGATACCCAAAAATGCAATTACACTAGACCAAAATGTTAGGGTACGCATCTGCGGTAATATCTTACTTGCACCTCGTAGCAAGGGAAAGGCTAAATGTCCTGTATACACAGCAACAACTGTTGCCAGCAATGCTCCTACGCCGTGAATTGTGCCTATGGAACGCTGCCAAGGGCTGGGATGTAAAAGATTAAAAAATGGCAAAAATAGAAACATTCCTGCTGATAAAATACTCAATCCATACACAGTAACTTTGGCGATATCTAGCTGTTTGGGAAAGGTTTCTGAAGTTGAATTAATGCCTGAGTCTAACACTATCAATGCTCCTGTAATGATGTGATCAAAAATCCTCATTCAATTACCAAAATCTCTATTTCACCTATAACTGCTAAATTTACCCCAAATAACTCCTAAGTTTGGGAATTTTTTTAGCAGAATTAACTTTGTCTGATGTGCTATTAATTTGATAATCGGATGATATTTTTGTGATTATTAAATCATACATTCTTTTAGCAAAAAAGAATTTTTTTTATTTTTTTATTTTTTATATTTTCCTTTATTTATGATAATTATTACTTATATATGAAGCTAATAAATTTGTCAGAATATGAAAATTTATAGAACTATAATAGAACTATATTTGATCTGGGAACGGGTTTTTAGATAAAAACTTGATTGCATAAATATTTTAGTCTCAATATATTTTCAAAATATAAAATTCCTAACTTTTTCAATACTCAAAGTTTTAGGAGTCTTTTTCTGAAATTACTGCAAATTGTCCCATACAACCGCTTTCAGCGATCGCATCTTGGTGAGGATGAAACATATACTTACCTGGATACTTAAAAGCAAATTCTAAAATATGTCTTTCTGCTACACCCATGGTTAAAACATCCGTTTTTACACTGGGATTCATTGTCATTCCCGAAGGATAAACATCGAAGAAATTAGCGTGAAGATGAAACGTTACAGCGGGGTCAAATTCAATAATATTCAAAACATAGGCACGAATTAACTGATTTTGATAAATTTGAATAGGATGGTGCATATAATGATGTGGCACGCCATTAAAAGCATAATACTCATTGCGGTTATCATCATTTACATCATAGCCAGACATGATTAAAACAATTTCGTCAGCAGGGGGACGGGGTTTAGGAGGATCAATAATAAACATTCCATACAATCCCTTGGCAACGTGACGAGTAACCGGAGCGACATGACAGTGATATAAATGAACGCCATAGGGTTCGGCATCAAATTCATATATAGTTGCTTTGTTATTACCTATGGGTTTAATACCATCCATTTCAGCGGGATGAACTCCATGAAAGTGCAAAGAATGGGAATGTCCAGCATTATTGAGAAAAAGTATTCTTATTTTTTCTCCTTCTTTAGCCCGGAGTGTGGGACCAGGAATGCGCCCATTTAAGTCCCAAATGTTATAGGAGACAGCGCTATTCAGCTGAATGGTGGAAGTACCAGCAATTAAGCGAAATTCGCGGACTGTGCGCCCATTTTCCTGTTTAATTGTCCCATAATCAAAATCTCGTAACACCTGCATAGGGTTAGTAGCACCATTAGAAGCTGTTATTTTCATGGGTGGTATTTTGACACTGGCATAATTTTTGCTGTTTAACATTTGCCAAATTGTCCCTGTCGTGATCATGAATGCACCGGAAAATCCCAGTTGTAGCAGTTGACGACGATGCCAAATTTTATCTTTACTCCCAGTCAAGTTGTCAGACATAAGACCAATAGGGGTATGCAGGTACGGTAAATTGCAAATAATTTGCAATTAGCTTTATATATAGTAAAGGAATCAGGAATTATTGTCAATAATTTAGAAAAATAATTTTCAGGACTATTTATGATATATTGATTTATTTACCGCTAACTAGAGAACAAATGGCACTTGCACCGAGATTGGGGATTACAGCGGATACAATGGCGACTGTGGGAAACTTTGAGCAAATTTAGCGGTTGAGGTCAAGGATAGCACTACAGGGGCAGCTATTAAAGATGTAAGATTGCGAGTAAAAGCGATCGCATTAGAAGATAATTTAACAGTATTTAGACAAGAGGTAGCATCTGGGAAACTACAATTTCTAAATCAGGAAAATCTAAAGGAGATATGTTTTGATGTTCTGTGATAATTTCTCGATTTTGATAACCTTCTGCTGTGGGATTTCTAAATACAATTAATTCGCGTTTCACTACATCTAATACCCAATAATCCTTAATTCCTGCTTGAGAATAAGCTTTAGCTTTGATTTCTGTATCTAGTTTTAAACTACTATCTGCAACTTCGATAATTAAATAAATTTCTGCTGGAGTAGGATGATGATCTGCATAGTCTAGCGGATCTATTTTCACTACAGCAATATCTGGTTCTGGTTCAGACCTTTCATTTAATTTTACAGGGTCTTGAATAGCGATGCAAGCTTTATGACCAATTCTATTTTCCAACAACTTATATGTTCTTCCCACTGCTGAACGGTGGGCTGTTCCTTTAGCAATCATCCAGATTATTTTCCCCTCTAATAATTCTACCCGTTCACTTGGTTCAAATATTCCTGCTTCAGCCATTCTGTGGTATTCATCAACAGTCCACAGCCGTAATTGTAAGGGTGATTCTGTGGTTTGCATAGTTAATTAAGGTGAATATTTATTCTCTATTATATGATATTTTATTTGTCTGAATCAGGATGTCCAGGATTTCAGGATTTACAGGATTTTTTATGAGATTTTAGAAATAAAGACACTGTGATTTTTGGCTCTTCGGTACTTGTTATGCTAAATTATTTTTTTTAAATCCCAAGATCCTTGTTATATAAGGATTTTACATTAATTTATTGGTTATTTTGACAAATTTGGTATCAAAAACAATAAAATCCTTTATTTATATGGGTTGTGGGGTAAATAAACTCATATTTGGCATAACAGGTACGGAAGAACCTGATTTTTGAAATTATTGGTTTAAGAAGAACTGTGTATGATAAATTACCAGTATCTTGCCTATACAGGTAAGTTACACAAAATTTAAAATACAATAATCCTATGAATATCAAATTTTTTCATGCAGATGGTTCATCTTATTTTTTTCTTGATCGGTTGCTTATAGTACCGTTTGGATATAATTATGTTGATAAAAAACCAAGTCCTGTTGAGTTCGGTGAATGCTCTTTAACAGGAGTATTTTTGAAAACTAATAATAATTGTGCTGTGATTGATCTTGATAATCAGTCTGGTCTGAGATTAATTGACCTGCCAAATTTATTTCCTAAGAAAGTTGAACCGATAACAGAACCTAGATTTTTAAGTGATCGAGATCCAAAATATATTTCTGCTAAAAAATATTACGATTATTTGATTGATTTTTATATTGAACAAAATAATGTGGAAACGAATAAATCACCATATGAAAAAATTTTTTTAAAGTTTTATTTTGACCTTTGTTATAAAATTTTCAAAGATCATAAAAATGATTTTTATAAAACAGGTATAGAACAGCTTGCACGTCAAGAATTGGTAAAATCCGCTTACGGTGACGATAATTATTATAATTATGAAGATTATAATAATTATCAATTCCTTCTAGAACAAGAGATAAGAAATACTCAGGAGTTAACGCCTTATCCTTTTAATGATGGTAGAGTATTATTTCAGGTTTTTCTGCCTCTAAATAGCGTACGTTTAAGTGTTGCTGCTAAAGATTTGCGAACGAAGCTTAATAACTCTACCCCTAATAACAACTATAGTTATTATAGTTTTAATGCAGTTGGATACACAAGTAAAGAAAATTTTATAGCCAAATGGGAAAAAGGAGATAATGGCACTAGAAGACAACAAAATAAAAATAAAGTTGGATTTTGTGAAATTGACTTCTTGTTCTGGGATGGTAAAGAGATGAGGCTTGTAGAGATAGATGGTCACAATAAAGATATAAATGAATCTATCGCAAAGAGAGAAAATCTTACTGGACACGAAAATGTAATTTTAGAAAATATTAGCAACGACTCCGTTAAGGTAATGTCCAATAGTTTTATAGAGGGAAGTAGTTCAGATAATAAATTAAAAGGAGATATACTTCATTTTATGTCTCCACGAATGATGCGTTTTTGGGAAAACGAAGATACGTCGTCTTTATTTAAAGACCTTGCACCCATTGGTTTCTTTAACAACTATACTGCTCACTATACTGATGTTCTTCCAAAAGAGCATTTTATATGTATAGAAAAGCTACCTTGGAATCTTAAAACGAACGAAGGACAATATGTTATTTTGGATTAATAATTATTATCAGATTTAATTCTGGCAATAAAATCAGTTTGTTGTGCTTTGATTATAGTTGTCCATTCCATTGGTCAAAATTCGCTTTTATTTTACAAAAAGTATTTATTCTATTATTCCCTATCAAGCAGCAAAAAGCACTAATCTAGATCATATTGCAGCGTTTTGAGTCTAACCAAAAAATATTGAATCCTCAAACCCTAAAAACGCAACTCAAGCAAACATCCTGTAAATCCTTAAATCCTGGATATCCTGATATGGCTACGCCACGCTTCGCTATCAGACAATTGAGATTTAATTAACTAACAGCAAAATCTGTATATTTTCGGACAGAAGGCAATTGAAAACCTAAAACAATATCATCTTTTGGTACACCTAATTCAACCAATTCATTAGCAATTCCCACCTCTGTACCATCCTGCTGAATCCAGATTTTATCATCAATAATATCTAGATGTAAAACAGGTCCATAAATACGAGTTTGATCACGCCAACCTACATAAATTAATTGATAATGGTTATTTTCAAGATCAAAAATTGTCTGTGCTTGAATGCGTTTATCCCAAACCATACTAGCGTGTTGTTTCAGTAAGTTCTGAATATATTGCCGATATTCTTCTAATTTTGCCATTCTGCTATTACCTCTTTTTCAATATTATAAACTACTAAATAAAGTTGATTCATTTTAATCACTGCTTGAATAAAAGGCAGTATAAAAAATTCATTGTAAACAGTAATAGGAACTGCTAAATATAATGTCCGTTCTGGTTCTTGTTCTTGTAAAGCAAGACGATAAATTATAAATTGTCCTCATGCAGCATAAAGTTCTGTAATTTTTGAAGGATTAAGAAAACTTTTGATTTCTATAGCTATTTTTTGTCCTTCTTTTTCGGCTGCAATAACTTTTTCTGCTCCTAAATCAATATATAATTCTAATGTTCCCGCTTGCAATGGATAAGGATCATGACTGATGAACCAGCCCTCTTTTTCTAGTGCTGTTTTGACAATGTTATGAAAAGCATCTTTAGCTGGCACGGTGTTAATTCCAAAATTATAACTTGGTTTCATTAAGTTACTTATATATTAACATTTGACAGTTGGAATAAAAACTAAAAATCCATATTGTAAAATTGTCTGCCTAATTCAGACGTAAATTACCAAAGCTGTAGATTCCTAATCTCTTGCAGCAGATAGAAATCTGAGAAGATGTCATAAATATTTATAAATGTTAATAATTCACAAAATAAATATATAATTTGACGTATTTTTTATTACAAAAATTCTCTAAATAAAATCCCAAAACATCTACCAATAGGGTATTCTCAAGACAGATAAATTTTAGTTTGCTATTAATTTTGTTAATTGTTACATTGCTGAAATTAGTGTAAAGAAAACACAAAAATAGGAGTTTTTATGCACATACCCGATGGATTTGTTTCTGTACCAGTTGCCGCAGTCACCAGTTTAGCCAGTGCGGCGGCTTTATTTGTAGCTTTTGATCGATCGCAAACAGCTTTTGGTATTCGTCGCGCCCCCATATTAGGTTTAACCACAGCCTTTATTTTCGCCGCCCAAATGGTTAATTTTCCCGTAGCGGGGGGGACTAGCGGCCACCTATTGGGAGGGGCTTTAGCAGCGATTATCTTGGGTAGTCCTTGGGCGGGAATGTTATGTATTGCGACGGTTTTGATCATTCAAGCCGTGTTATTTGCCGATGGTGGAATTACTGCCTTGGGAGCAAATATTTTTAACATGGGAGTCATCGGCGTGTGGGTAGCTTGGGGATTAACCCAAACTTTGCAAAGACTCTTTGGCGGTTTTCAAAGACTTTTACCCCTAGCGGCGGGAATAGCAGCGGGAGTTAGCGTAGTTGTTGCCGCTATAGCTTGTGCTATTGAATTAGCCCTTTCGGGGACAGCACCAGCCAACCTAGTGTTACCCACGATGACAGGTATACATATTTTGATCGGTGTTGGGGAAGGGGCGATTACCGGAGGTGTTCTAAATTACCTATCTACAACTCGTCCAGATTTATTACCAGGTGAAGAACAGAAAATTAGAGGTTGGTTAGTTCCCGTTGTCAGTATTTTACTGATTTCAGGTGTATTATCCCTATGCGCTTCCGCTTGGCCTGATGGTTTGGAAAAGGTAGCAGAAAACTTAGGATTTATTCATTTAGCGGAAAACGTGCGGGTAATTGTGCCGACACCTTTAGCTGATTACAATATTCAAGGTTTAGGGAAAATTGGCACTAGTATTACCGGGTTGGTAGGTGCTACAGCTTGCTTTGCTGTGGCTTTTGGCATTGCCAAAATTATCAGACCGAAAAATGCTTAATTAATTATGATGCAAATTTCCTTGCCATTACGCTTGCAATTATCCCTAATTATCGTAATTGGGGCGGCTTTTTTAAAGTATCATACTTGGTCTAATTTACTTGTCTATGGAGCGATCGCTCTTGTGTGGGTTGATTTGTTACAAGTACCCCTACCCAAATTAGGCGGTCTACTGGGTGCAGAATTAATTTTTTTATCCTTCGTGGCCTTACCATTGGGATGGGAACGAGCTAGTTTTTTGCTTGTGCGTTCCCTAATTTGTTTAATTGTCATGAATGGCTTTTTATTAACCCTACCTCCCCATAGTTTGGGTATCGCTCTCAAAAGCTTACCCATACCTGCACCATTAAAAGAAAACCTGATTCTCGCTGGACAATACTTAGAAATATTACTCTTAGAAGTGACGCGAATGCAGCGCAGCGCCCAACTGCGTGGTTTAAATGGTACAGCAGGGTGGCTACGTTATGCTAGTGCTGCCATGATTGGGGCTTTATATCTCCGCACCCTAGACAGAGCCGAAAGAGTTTATGCTGCTATGGTAGCCCGTGGATATAACGGAAAATTACCCCTAGATTCCCCCCTCAAACCGAAAGAACGCTTTACCCTATTAATAGCTGGGGTGATAGCTACTTGTTTAACCCTAAGTTCTTACTTTACTGTTATTTGAGTGGTGAATCTTGACATCATTAACTTCTAATCCCCAAATTTCCCTTTCGCAACCCCATACTGCTGTTGTTGAAGTCCAAAATCTGGCTTACGCTTATTCACAACAGCACCCCGTATTACAAGAAATTTCCTTTAGCTTACAAACAGGCGATCGCGTCGCTTTAATGGGAGCTACTGGTTCAGGAAAAAGCACCTTATTAGAAAACCTGATCGGCTTAAAACATCCCCAAAGCGGCAAAATTTGGATTAACGGTATACCGATATTGCCAAACACTTTACCGCAAATTAGGCAACAAATTGGTTTTAGCTTTCAAGATCCTAATGACCAATTATTTATGCCCACAATCCTGGAAGATATCACCTTTGGACCCCTTAACTATGGCATTTCCCCCATAGCTGCAAAGGATAAAGCCCATCAACTATTAGCCGACTTTGGATTAGAAGCCTACGCCCACCGTTCTGCTCATGAACTTTCTGGAGGACAAAGACGTTTAGCCGCCTTAGCGGCGATTTTAGCCCTAGATCCTGACATTCTCATCTTAGACGAACCCACCAACGGACTAGACCCAGCATGGCGACGACATTTAGCCCAAGTATTATTAAAATTGCCTGTAAAAGTCATGTTAATAGCTTCCCATGATCTCCAGTGGCTAGGAAGAGTCACCCAACGGGCTTTAGTTTTATCTAATGGTAAAATCCAAATAGATAGCGATATTCAACCACTGTTGCAAGATGGCAAAACCTTAGATAAACTGGGTTTGCCAGTAGATTGGTAAACTGGGGCTAACAGGGATTTTGCTGGTCAATGAACCACGGTTTTTGTTTCGCGCAGAGGCGCGAAGTAGGAAAGGCGCGAAGGAAGAAGGTAATCTGCGGTTTAAATAGATAAAAACTGCTGTCATATCTCTAATCTATGCCCTGCTTCCTATTTTCCTAAATTTGGGGGTTTAAGTCCCCGTTTCCCACTCTCTTGAATTTTAAATTTTTAAATTCTTAAATTCTTAAGTTCTTAAATGTTGTTTTCTCGTTATCCAGTTATTGCTCCTGTTACTCTGAGCATTGCTTTATTAATTACTAGTTGTAGTGACAGTAAAACCTCCCAATGTCAGCGACTAATTAAAGCCGTTAATCAGGGTACATCACTGATTGATACCAAAAAAGGTCAGCAAGTATCAACTAGTTTAAAGTTATCTAAAGACTTGAAAAATGTCACTCAAGAACTTCAGAAATTGAACTTAAAAGATCCTAAATTAAAAGAATTTGAAAGCGGTTTTATCAAAGTCTTTGATCATCTCAGTCAAGCCATAGGTAAAGCTGCTAAGGCTCTTGGTGATACTAAAACAGCAGAAGCATCTTCAGATGGTAAAATCACAATTCAAAAAGCTAGAAGAGAAATTGATTCCGCACTGACAACCGCAGCCAAAACCGCTGGTAAACAATCAGATACTTTAGCTGTTGAGTTGAATAAATATTGTAGCCAAGAACAATCAATTAAGAATTAAAAATGATCATTAACAAATGATAATTAATTTCTACAATTATCACAATGTCCACAACGCCAATTAACAGTTGGTGTTTCAAAGCCAAAAGCATTTAATAAAAACCGCCAACGACACTGTTTAGTAGTGAGATATTCACTCAGTTTACCAGTTTGTAATTGGGTTTGTGCTGGCTTTCTTGACTGAGAAGAAATAGAATAATGAAAAGGATCAAGCCATTCCAATTGTCCGTTACTATGGAGAAGAGAAAGAGCCACCGCACTATTGGGAAATTCTTTAATTACACTATTTATTTCCCCTTGGGGTGGTAATTTCTTGACTAATTTTCGCGCTCTTTGTTGTTGTAATTGTAGTTGTTGTTCAAAAAATTTTTGTCTTTGTTTATCCCCAGGATCTAAAAATCCTGTCGGTTCACTGACCAAGGTTAAAACATCAGCAGGTTTCCCGTCTCTTCCCGCTCTCCCTATTTCTTGTACATATTCAGATAATAAATATGGTGGATGAAAATGCACCACCCAACGCACATCAGATTTATTTATCCCCATACCAAAAGCACAAGTAGAGACCACAAACGGGATTTTTCCACTTAACCAATTAGCTTCAATATTCCGGCGTTCTGTAGGGCTTAATCCTGCATGATAACTAGCAGTATGATAACCCCTTTCTATTAACCATTGGCTGAGATATTCGCTATCTTTTCGAGTTCTTACATAAATTAAACCAACTTGATTTGGTCGTTTTTGTATAAACTTTAATAATTGTTGTTTTCTTCCTCTAGGAGTCCAAGCAATTCGGACAATAGGGTTTAAATTTTCTCGGTAGGGATTAATCTTAAAAATATCAGGTTTGTCTAATTTTAAAACTTGAGAAATAATCTTTTCAGCTAAAGGATCAGCAGTGGCGGTAAAAGCTGCTATACTAATTTTTGTTCCTGGTGGTTTTGATTTTAGTAACGCTTCCCGCACAGTTCCTAACCGTTGGTAAGCTGGACGAAAACTATCACCCCATTGGACTAAACAATGGGCTTCATCTAGTATTAAACCATTAAGTAGTTGAAGACTACACAACTTTTGCCAAACTATTGGACTCAGTAAGGTTTCAGGAGATAAATATAATAATCTTAATTCATTGTTTTCCAAAGCTTGCAAAGTTTTCTGTCGTTGTAATGCGGGTAATTCACTGTGTAAAAGTGCTGCTTTTTGCTGTTTTTGACGTAATTCCTCAACTTGGTTTTCCATGAGCGCCACCAAAGGAGAAATGACTAAAGTTAATCCTGTGTTTAGTAGTGCGGGAAGTTGAAAACAAATAGATTTTCCCCCACCTGTGGGCATAATAATTAAAGCATCTTTTTGTGATATTAAACAGTTAATAATTTCCTTTTGGGGAGGACGAAAATCGTCATATCCCCAAATTGCTTTTAATGCTGTGCGAAGATCATGATCAGATTGTGTTAAGGGAATACTCATTTTTTACCCATTACCCATTACCCATTACTAATTACCCATTACCCATTACCCATTACCCATGACCAATTAATTCTTGATCATCCCATTCTAAAGTATCACCAATGTTTTCTCCATTATGGTAAGCAGCCAGTAATACCTCACAGGTTTTACCATAGGATATCATGCCAGTGGCATCTAGAGCGATCGCTCCAAAATCCCTGTTATTTTGCCGCGCTTCTGTAAATGATTTCTGCATTGCATCCTGTAGGGACATTCCATCTGTTACCCTCACCACAACTTTAGCGGCTAAACACTCATCAATAATATCTTCACCAATACCTGTACAACTAACACCTGCATGAAAATTTGCATAATTACCCGCTGGCATCGCTGAATCACTAACGCGGCCAATTCTTTCAAAGCCTTTACCACCTGTAGAAGTACCAGCAGCTAATTTACCATCACCATCTAAAGCCACAACACCAATAGTTCCCCTCCCCGCATTACTACTTAATGCCATCTCTGGTTCTGCTACCACACCAGCCATAGTTCTTTGAAAATTACCTTGACGTTCTAGAGTCCATTCTTGCAAGCGCAAATCGGTTAAACCATTGTAACTAGGCATTTGCAACTCCCGCGCTAACTCGGCCGCACCATAATCAGACAAAACCCGGTCATCGGAATTTTGTAAAAATAGTGCCATTTCAATGGGGTTTTTTACCCGTGACACATTAATTACACCACTAAAACGGCCAGTAGTCCCATCCATGATAGAAGCACTCATGCGAATTTGTCCATCAGATTGCAGTACAGAACCAGTACCAGCATTAAAGCGTGGTTCATCTTCTAACATTTGACAACCCCGAACTACAGCCTCGGTTGCATTTGCACCATTTAGTAAAAGAGCATAAACATCCGCAACGATTTTAGATAGAGAATTACGAACCGCTATCAATCCCCCCTTACCTTGCAGGGAACTACCAGCGCCACCATGAATAATTAATTTAGGTTGTACTTGTAATGTCATGTTATCTTCTTATTTGTTCGTTATTATGTTAAATATTAATTGTCAATTAACCATTGTCAATAGGACTGATGCAAGTGTCACAAAAAATTATAGATAAAATCAAATAAAATCAAATAAAATCAAATAAAATCAAATAAAATCAAATAAAATATTAATAAATATAATATAATTTGTTTGTAGTCAGGGCTAAAGCCCTGATCAGTCTTACCATAGTGTTTGGCAGATAAGACTAAAGTCTTACAGCAGTTTCCGATATTCACAAAGTACAGATATTAATAATAACACTCTTGTGGTGCGGGCATCTTGCCCGCACAAAGTGTACCTCACTCAAAGCTACTTACTGTAACTACGATTTCATTTTATTATCCCAGTTGCGTCAGTCGTGGTCAATGTTCCCTAAGTCTCATTTTGAGCGTGAGAACGACGACGACGACAACGTTCCGAACAATATTTTACTTCATCCCAACAATCTTGCCATTTTTTCCGCCAAGTAAAAGGACGTTGACAGACTACACAGACTTTTTCCGGTAAATCGGATTTAGAACGAACACGACCCATAATAATCAAGGTAATTGGTAATTGGTAATTGGTGATAAAATCCCTGTTTTCATCCTTGAATCATAAATATCCTGATTCTGACAGTATAGTTATAGCTTTTTTGATCTTGTATAAACTGTTTACTGTTTATATGTTATATAATAAAGTCGTTTCAGTCTAAGCCCATTTGGGGAAAGCTTTTTTGTGGTCTGCACTTCAACAAGCTCAGACACAATAAACTAGGGATTTCAGCCTCGACAGTGTTTAAGTCTTAAAATCTGACAATTTTACTGTTTTTTAACTTAAAAGGCGAAAAAAATGACTCAAAATCAGAATTACATCAATAATCTTCTGAATACAGCCATTCCTGGCGTTTATGATACCTTATTTGACTATGCTCGTTCTCAGAATTTCTGGACAATATTAGGGACAGCTTTCGGGTCTAGTGACAATCGCTTAAAAGCAGAGTCTATTCTTGCTCAGTGGAAATCAAAAAATTTCAGTGCTTTACCAAATATTGAAGTCGTTAGTGGTACAGTGCTAGGGAACGCAAGAGGAGGCTATGGTGCAAGTCAGAATAAGATTTATCTATCTGATACTTTTCTCAATACTGCCACTGTAAACGAAATTCAGGCTATTCTTTTAGAAGAAATTGGGCATTATTTAGACGCTCAAATCAACCTCACAGACACCAGAGGAGATGAAGGTGAATATTTCTCTGCTTTAGTGCGTGGTGTATCTGTAAGTGCTACGGAAATAAATCGTATCCAAAATGAAAATGATCATCGGACTATTACCCTAAATGGCCAAAATATTGCCATTGAAGAAGCGGGGATTACCGTCTATGAGACAGTTAAGTTAGCTAGTTTGGGAAGTGCTTTTTTGGGAAGTGCTTCTGTTAAATCTTCCGGTAGTAATTACGTTTGGGTAGCTACCAAGGGAGCAAATTCTGTTCTTAACCTCTACAACGGCACAACAACATTACCAATTGCCAATAGTGTCTATGATAGTTTTACAACAATTAATATTTCTGGTAATACAGTTGTTTATACCAAAAAAGATGGTAATGACACAGAGATTTATCGTTACAGTGGTGGCACAACAACCAAACTGACTAATAACACAATTAACGACTACGCACCTCAGATTGCTGGTAATACTGTCCTCTGGTATGCTGATGATGGTACGGATATGGAAATATTCCGCAATAATGGCACAACCACAACTCAACTTACCAATAACGACACAGACGAAAGGGGTTTAAAACTATCAGGTAGTAATGCTGTCTGGGTTGGTTGGGATGGTAATGACTACGAAATTTATCTGAACAACGGAACTACTACAACTCAACTGACAAACAACACCACCGACGATTATAGTCCTGTTATTTCTGATAATAAAGTAGCGTGGTTTAACTGGAATGGTACGGCAGAAAACTTGTTTTTCTACAATGGTACAACTACTACCCGAATTACCAATAACATTGAGGTTTATAATCCACTAGTTTCTGGGGATAAGGTTGTCTACTCTAAATATGATGGCACAAATTATTCTCTTCAGCTTTACAATGGTACTACTAACACCACAACCCAACTAGCCAGTCAGTTGTTGCCAAGTCAGTCGTCGCCAAGTCAGTCGTCGTCACCGGCAAACTTTAAGATTGATGGTAATTGGGTTGTTTGGGTAGATACAACAACAAATAGTAATAGTTCTCCTAGTTCCACATTGAAACTCTACAATGGAACTTCAACGGTAACACTAGGTAATTCCTTCCCTTTTTATGACTATTCTTTTTATCTTAACGGCAATTTCACTGTTGCCAATAACAAGGTGGCATGGTTAGGCACTAGTAATAGTAATAATAGCAGTAATCGTGATATCTTTCTTTACGATGGCACAACCACCACCCAAATTACCACTGGTGGTAGTTATTCTAACTATAACTCAAGTAACTTAACCATTGTTGGCAATAGTGTTCTGTCAATACTAAACAATGACTTATACATTACCCAACCTTCCACAATGCCTGGTCTAAGTATCAATAGTGTCACAGTAATAGAAGGGCAAACCTCCCCACAAAATGCAGTTTTAACCGTCACCCTTTCTGCGGCCAGTACAACTACTGTAACTGTCCAATATGCCACCAGCTCCTCCTATCCAGGAGGCTACACTGCTTCTCCGGGTGATGACTACACTCCCACTACAGGTACAGTGACTTTTAACGCTGGGGAAACCACAAAGACTATTAACGTCCCCATTTTGGATGATAACTCTCGAGAATCTGATGAAACCTTTAGCGTCACACTTTCCAATCCTACTGTTGCTTTTTTGATACCAGGGCAAAATACAGGCATAGTAACTATTAGTGACACTGTACAATCTAGTGCTACTACTACCCTACCCGCAGGTGTGGAAAACCTGACCTTGACCGGAACTGGGAATATTAACGGTACTGGCAACATTAACAGTAACACTATCCGGGGCAACAGCGGCAATAATATCCTTAATGGTGGTGCAGGTAATGATACTTTAGATGGTGGATTAGGTACAGATACCTTAATTGGTGGTGCGGGTGACGATACTTATATTGTTGATACCACCACCGACACTATTACCGAAAATGCTAACGCAGGTACAGATACAATTCAATCTAGTATCACCTGGAGTATTGCCACGTTGACAAACATCGAAAACCTGACTTTATCGGGAACAACCGCAATTAACGGTACTGGTAATGCAGGTAATAACGTCATTACTGGTAATACTGGTAATAACATCTTAGATGGTGGTGCAGGTAATGATACTTTAGATAGTGGATTAGGTACAGATACCTTGATTGGTGGTGCGGGTAATGACATTTATATTGTTGATACCAGCACTGACACTATTACCGAAAATGCCAACGCAGGTACAGATACAATTCAATCTAGTATCACCTGGAGTATTGCCACGTTGACAAACATCGAAAACCTGACTTTATCGGGATATAACGCAATTAACGGTACTGGTAATGCAGGTAATAACGTCATTACTGGTAATACTTATGATAACATCTTAGATGGTGGTGCAGGTAATGATACCTTAGATGGTGGAGCAGGAGATTATGATACTGATACCTTACTTGGTGGTGCGGGTAACGATACTTACATTGTAACAAGTGATTATTATGATACTGATATTGTTACTGAAAATGCCAATGAAGGAACTGATACTGTCCAGTATTCTTCTCGTACAAGCTATTATTATATCCCTTATGATAGTTACACATTAGGAGCTAACCTAGAAAACCTGACTTTAACGGGAACAACTGCAATTAACGGTACTGGTAATGGAGGTAATAACGTCATTACTGGTAATACTGGTAATAACATCCTAGATGGTGGATTAGGTACAGATACCTTGATTGGTGGTGCGGGTAATGACATTTATATTGTTGATACCAGCACCGACACCATTACCGAAAATGCTAACGCAGGTACAGATACAATTCAATCTAGTATCACCTGGAGTATTGCCACGTTGACAAACATCGAAAACCTGACTTTATCGGGATATAACGCAATTAACGGTACTGGTAATGCAGGTAATAACGTCATTACTGGTAATTATTATAATAACACCTTAAATGGTGGTGCAGGTAATGATACCTTAGATGGTGGTGCAGGTAGTGATACTTTGATTGGTGGTGCGGGTGACGATACTTACTTTGTAACAGATTACTATTCCTTTTCTTACTCTTATTATGATACTGTTACTGAAAATGCCAATGAAGGAACTGATACTGTCCAGTATTCTCCTGAATATGGTAGTTACAGTTACACATTAGGAGCTAACCTAGAAAACCTGACTTTAACGGGAACAACCGCAATTAACGGTACTGGTAATGCAGGTAATAACGTCATTACTGGTAATACTGGTAATAACACCATAACTGGCGGTACAGGAAAAGATACTCTAACCGGAGGATTGGGAATAGACCGTTTTGATTACCGTAATTTAGCTGATTCTGTCTTCAGTAGTTTTGATGTGATTACAGACTTCAATGCTACTGCCAATAATGATTTATTCCTTGTTTCCACTGCCCGCAGTGTATTTTCTGATGTGGGATCTGTGGCAACACTGAATACAACCGGAATTGCAGCTAAGTTAACCAATACTGCTTTTGTAGCTAACTCCGCTGCTCAATTTACCTTTGGTACTGGTGCTAGTATCCGTAGTTTTGTCGCTATTAATGATGGAACGGCAGGATTTAGTGCTGCTACTGATGCTATTATAGAGGTGACGGGCTTAACGGGGACTTTGGCATTAGCTAATTTTGTCACAGTTTAGTTAATAGACATCAGGTGAACATTTAATGTTTTAATGTGCGTTACGGCTTTGCCTAACGCACCCTACAAGTAGTATATTATTTTCTGTAATTCCCTAATTTAACTGACTCCTAACCTAAATTGGATATTTATAAAGCATTAGTTGGTCATTTTTTATTTACTCTGGTGAAAACAGACCCAGAGTGGTTACACAAACAAACTATTAGTAGTCTCAATTGGCTGGCAAAAACCAGCTATTATCCGGCTAATAATTGTTTAAATCATCTCCTTTACCAATCTTTATCGCTCCAACACCCACGACTAGAACAAACTATACTGGGAATGAAATTTCCTAATCCTTTGGGTTTGGCTGCTGGATTTGACAAAGACGGTGTTGGCGCTAGTTTGTGGCATAATTTTGGGTTTGGTTTTGCTGAATTGGGTACTGTTACTTATCACCCCCAACCGGGAAATCCCCCCCCTCGGTTATTTCGTTTACCTTTAGATCAAGCAGCACTTAACCGGATGGGTTTTAATAATGCCGGTGCTGTCGCTATGGCCGCAAGACTCAAGGAGGGGAAAGAAAACTTGAATTATCCAATACCTATACCTATAGGTATAAATTTAGGTAAATCCAAGATCACAGCTTTGGAATTAGCAGCCCAGGATTACCTAGAGAGTTTTCGATTACTCAAGGATTTGGGTGATTATTTTGTAGTTAATGTTTCTTCTCCTAATACTCCGGGATTGCGATCGCTCCAGGATGCTGCTATGCTCAGTCAAATCATAGATGTATTGCAACGAGAAAATAGGGCAAATAAACCCATCTTTGTGAAAATAGCCCCCGATTTAGAATGGGAGGCCATAGCTGATATTATTAGTCTAGCTAAAACTTACCAAATTGCTGGTTTAATCGCCACTAACACCACTATTAGTCGTGTGGGACTGAAAACCCAAATCATTGAAAAAACAGGTAAATCCCCCCAAGAGGAGGGGGGAGGAATTAGCGGAAAACCAGTGAGAGATCGTTCTACAGAGGTAATTCGTTTTATTTACGAACAAACCCAAGGACAGATGCCAATCATTGGTGTAGGTGGTATATTTAGCTCTGAGGATGCTTGGGAAAAAATCACAGCGGGAGCTTGTCTGATTCAAACTTATACAGGCTGGATTTATGAAGGTCCAATGATGGTACGTCGTATCCTCGCTGGGTTATTAACTAAACTGGAAGAGAAGGGCTTGACATCTATCAGTCAAGCGATAGGGGTGGGTAATAGCTGATTGGATTTTGGATTTTGGATTTTGGATTTTGGATTTTGGATTTTGGATTTTGGATTGTATGGTAGTTTACTCCTCCCGACCCCTAACTCCAGAACCCTATTCTTTTATGGGGAAAAAATCCTTAGATTTACGAGAATAGGACCAAGCAATACCATCAGGATCACGGCTACGACTCCACTCAGGGAAATCTGGGTCATTGCGTCGCTTGTAAACTGTACTGGAATAGACATTGAGCCTTTTAGCTAATTCAGATTGAATCAGTGAACCAAAAACTAACTGTTTTTCTAAGGGTTTTTTGATTTCCTCCGGGGTTGGTTCGGGTAAAGATTCAAATTCAGATTTCTCTTCCTGGGGTATTGAAGTCGGTGGAGCTAAAAACGAACGGGCAACTTTAGTAACTGGTTGTCTGGGAATATCTTCCGAATATTCACTACTATCAAGAATATCGCCGAGAATACTGGCAGTGATAAAATAGTAGGATTGTCCCTCATTTTCCGATTCGAGTACACTAGCGCCAAATTCCTTGGCCTTAGCATCTAAATAACGTTTTCCCGTCTCTCCAGAAAAATTAGCCTTAATTGCCAAATCCATGGGTGTAATTTTTCCCTGGTTTTCCTGAATTAACTCGTAGAAAATTGGGTTAACTTGATTACACCACTTTTCCCATGTATATTGCTGCCAAATAGTCAAAACCATTAACAGCAATAAGATTACGAGTAAAACTTTCCAGGTATTGACCAGTAAAACAATCACAAATGATATCGGCAAAATTAGAACGAGAAAACTTTTCCCGTAATTTTCTATGGTTTTTTCACTCATGCTGATTTTTGCCAAGTTATTTTCTATAAAATAATATTTCTATCTTGGCAAAAATTTGGACATTTGTTTGTATCTTTCGGCAAAAATGTCGCTAATTACTTGGCAAAAGCTAGTTACTTGTGTAAAAATAACAGGTTACACTGATAACGGATATACCCCCAATGGACAATTTACCGTACCAATGGATACTGAGGAGGAGGGGAAAATATCCTGATACTGGGTTAGTTATGTAAATATTCCTTGATGTGGAGCGAAATTTTTATAAAGTGGTGCTAAGGTAACTTTACACATATATAATTTGTAAGTTGATATTTGATCAAACTTCCAAAGCAAAGTGAAGTATTGATAATACTCTCAAATCATGCCTACAATTGATGAAAAAATATATTGATGAATATCGGTCTATTCTCTACCCCAAATTAGTTATCATACCCCTTTAGTAGTAAAATTGAATATTATCTAGTTCGGAATGCTGTTACTAGGTCAATTTTATTGGTAAATTTTGATCAGAGGATGTTTTAAAAGTATTTTTGGTAATATTAAAGCCTCAGTAAACCAACCCCCATCCCTTCCCTACCTGCTACGAGAAGAGACAAAAGGAAAAACTTTTGGAAAAACTTTTGTTACTGGGGGAGTAAGAGTCACAGTCTCTCCTCCTGCGGGAAAGAGATTTACAAGAGGGGTAGTATACTTTGTGACTTCTCAAACATCTTCTGCTTTTGAGAAAATTTTAATCAGTACCGGAGGTGGAACAAGTTAAATAATTGGGATCTGATCTGGGATATTTTAGCCAAGTTTTGGCTTCTAAAGTGGTAAGATCATAGCTATATATAATTATGTGCATTAGATATCTTAGCAAAATTACGACTTGATAATTGCTATAATCTATTCTTACCTCTAACATTCTTATCTATTATTAGGTGTAAATTTTTATGGGTTCTCCAATGAATCGTCTGTCTATTTTTGTAGACGGAAACAATATGTTCTATGCTCAACAGAAAAATGGTTGGTTTTTTGACCCCCGGCGTGTTTTAGAATATTTCAAGTATGAACAGTCTGACACAACATTGATCAATGCTTTCTGGTATACTGGATTAAAAGACCCCCAGGATCAACGCGGTTTTCGAGATGCACTCATCAGTTTAGGTTATACAGTCCGCACGAAAATCCTCAAGGAGTATTATGATGATGCTTCCGGTCGTTACTCCCAAAAAGCCAATTTAGATATTGAAATTGTCGTTGATATGTTTAATACGGTAGATCAATATGACAGAGTTGTATTATTCAGCGGAGATGGTGATTTTGAAAGGGCTATCGAGTTATTACGCTCCAAGAATACACATATTACAGTAGTATCAACGGAAGGGATGATTGCTAGAGAGCTACGTAATGCTACTGATAGATATATAGACTTGAATGATATTAGAGACAGAATAGAAAAAACTGACGGTTAATTACCTTAGTATTTATTTACAAATCTCAAAATTAAAAACTAAAGTTCATAGTTCAAGCTATTTTATCAAGAAAGAATATAGGAATTAGCAGTCAATAAATGATCATAAATTCCGTAGAATTAACAAATAACAAATCAAAATATTGATTCTAATTCCATTATTTTTTTTGATTCAGCCCATGATCAAAATTAAAAGAGGTTAAGCTAATGAGCAGACAAGCCGATAGAATTATCATCTTTGACACCACATTGCGCGACGGGGAACAGTGTCCAGGAGCAACTCTCAATATAGATGAAAAGCTAGTTATTGCTAAACAATTAGCACGTTTAGGAGTAGATATTATTGAGGCAGGATTTGCTTTTGCTAGTCCTGGAGATTTTGAAGCGGTTAGCAAAATTGCTCAAACCGTAGGAACGGAAGATGGTCCGGTAATTTGTAGTTTGGCCAGAGCTAAACAGGATGATATTAAAGCCGCAGCAGCAGCTATAAAACCGGCAGCTAAAGGGAGAATTCATACTTTTATCGCTACTTCTGATATTCACTTGCAATATAAGTTAAAAAAGACTAGACCGGAAGTAATTGCGATCGCCGAAGAAATGGTAGCCTATGCCAAAAGCTTCACCGATGATGTAGAATTTTCTCCAGAAGATGCGGGACGATCTGATCCAGAATTTTTGTATCAAGTCTTGGAAAGAGCGATCGCGGCCGGGGCCACAACTGTTAATATTCCTGATACGGTAGGTTATACCACTCCCAGCGAATTTGGGGCAATCATTAAAGGCATTACCGAAAATGTCCCCAACATTGACAAAGCCATTATTTCTGTTCACGGCCATAATGATTTAGGTTTAGCAGTTGCTAACTTTTTAGAAGCGGTGAAAAACGGCGCTCGACAATTAGAATGTACCATTAATGGCATTGGGGAAAGAGCCGGAAATGCGGCTTTAGAAGAGTTGGTAATGGCTTTGCACGTGCGTAGACAATATTTTAATCCCTTTTTGGGACGGGCTGAAAATTCAGAAGCACCGCTCACCAATATTGACACCAAACAAATCTATAAAACCTCGCGTTTGGTTTCCAATTTAACGGGAATGTTGGTACAACCAAATAAAGCCATTGTGGGTGCAAATGCTTTTGCCCATGAATCTGGAATTCATCAAGATGGGGTATTGAAAAATAAACTCACTTATGAGATTATGGATGCCCAATTAATTGGTTTATCTGATAATCAAATAGTATTGGGTAAACATTCTGGGAGAAATGCTTTTCGGACTCGCTTGAAAGAATTGGGCTTTGAACTATCAGAAAATGACCTGAATAAAGCCTTTGTGAGATTTAAAGAAGTAGCAGACAAAAAGAAAGAAATCTCTGATTGGGATTTGGAAGCTATTGTTAATGACGAAATCCAACAAGCCCCAGATTTATTTAAAGTAGAGTTAGTACAGGTTTCCTGTGGTAGTAAGGCTCAACCTACCGCTACCGTGACACTCCGCACTCCTGACGGTCAAGAATTAACCGACGCGGCCATTGGTACAGGTCCAGTGGATGCGGTATATAAAGCTATCAATCGGGTGGTGAATGTCCCAAATGAATTGATTGAGTTTTCTGTACAATCCGTTACCGGAGGAATTGATGCTTTAGGAGAAGTGACAATTCGCTTACGCCATGAATCCCGTGTATTTTCAGGTCATGCGGCTAATACAGATATTATTGTCGCCTCGGCTCAAGCTTACGTAAATGCACTTAATAGACTGTATGCAGCATTACAGCAAGAAGTGAAAGGGGGGGTAGTAGCCTAGAACGTGTAGAGACGAGAATCCTATCCAGGTCGCGTCTCTACTTTTGAATCAATTCCAGCGACAGAGATAAAATTTCTTGTTCATTAACCATAGTTGCTAATTCTTCCGTTTCATAACGTCCTTCAAAAGCTTCTAGCGCCGCTCTTTTTAGTGCTACTTGATATCCTTGTTGGAGAATTTCCATTAATTCTGTTTGATTTAAGTAAGAACCTCCAGATTTGCGGCGCTTGTTAATTTTATTGATTTCTCGCACTGCATTTTCTATAGAAAGTTCCCAAGAGCGGGTAGAACGTTTTTCAGCTTTTTGTTTGATTAAATGAATCAGTAGAATTACGCCATAACTATCAATTTTATTGATTTTATCACTTAGACTCATTTCTTCTAATTCATCTACTAACAGTAAAGCTTCATTGATTTTTCCTTGTTTTAGGAGTTGTCTAATTTCTAGTAGTTCTTCCATGTTGAATTTGAGAATTTTGGTTTTTTCACACTAACTTACTTATCCAGTCTAAAGCACCCTATATAACTTCAATTCATACAAAATTTAATTTCTTTAATTATACATTATTTACTGTTTACTAAAAAAGTTCAAGTTGCTGAGTTTTAGTTTTATATTTTTGCCGTTTTAAATTATATTTATCTACTATATGTTCTGGAATGGGAACTTTATCAAGATTACGAGGCTCAACTTTGATAGCTCCAGAACCATAACTTTTACCTACCAGTCTAAGATTTTGAATTGTCTCAGGATCATTTAATGCTTGCCAAAGATTAACGATATATATTTCATCGTCATAAATAGGATAAATGCACAAAAAACTTGTTAATGGTACAACACCAGCCTCATTTTTAATAAACCTCGAATTGCGTCTACCAAGATAAGCAAATAATATCGGTGGCACTTGTCTATATTCTGTTTTATACCACAATTTACGTTGTTTAATCAGCGGACGGTTAGGAAGACCTAATTTTTCACCTTCTTGGAGATAGTTAGCAACTGATTCGGGGATATTCTCATTACTGTTTATTGAAAGTAAAATTGTTGGCCGATTATTTTCTTGTAATTTTTTGATATCTTCAATAGTTAATTTATCCCCGGTTACATCTTTTGTTCTTCCAATTGCGAGTTTAAGAAATTCTTTAGGAATTGCCAGTTCTTCTACTTGCTGTGTTGTTAAAAAAAAGAAATCATTCGCTCCTGTGGCAATACCACGGATCACTTTTGCAAAGTCATTAAGGTGATATTTACAATTAGAATTATTATGTTCAGGTCTTGATAAACCGGTTGTTAATGCTTCTTTTAAATCTCGATTATTAATTTCCAGAGTTGTATAATTAATTTCTTGAAAGTCTGATTTAACAAAATGAAAAAGTTCCTCATTAGCTTGATTTGCCTTGATCCATTTAATCGTCGGCACAGGTTCAGATTTCTTGATCAAAAAAATAATCGCATTGGTATCAACCTTTGGGAAAGGTGTGGCATTTTCATCAAATGTCACAACACATTCAAGACAATAATTTTTAGTAATCCATTGCCAAAGTTTTTGAGCAAAAATTCCTTCACAAGTATCGGCCGGCATGATCAAAGCTAATCTACCATTTTTATCAAGTAAATTTAATGCCTGGACAAAAAAGTAAATATGATAACCTGCTCTACCATCAATGGCAAAACCTGTAATTTTTATAAAAAGCTCTTTGAGAAATTGTTTCATCTTTTCATCAATTCGGTGATGTCTGATGTAAGGTGGATTAGCTATAATTGCGTTAAACTTTTGCTGTGGAGGATTTTTGATAAAATCACGTATTTCTACAAAACAATTATTTTTTTGATAAATTTCATCTAATAAAACATATTGATCTATATCAATACCATAATAATTAATAGAGGGATTTATTTGTAATAAAGCATTGAAAAAAGCTCCTTTTCCAGCAGCAGGATCAAACACTAAATTTGTGTCTTTTGCTATATAGGAAACCATCGCTTTTGTTACCCATTCTGGTGTCCAGAATTGACCTTTATCACGTAATTTTTCGCGTTTTTGCCAATTAGTAGGTAGTTTTTGATGAATCATAATTTATTAAAGGTTATTGAGTATTTTTAAAGCATCCTGGGTAAATCGATTTTGGTGCGATCGCCTCGTTGAGCGATAAACTTAACTTGTAGGAAAATTCAGACAAGGTGTATTAGTGCAGGTACAAATTCAATAATGATCCAGGGAGTAATTATGAATAATAACCAAAATGTAGCAGCAGCTACTGATTTGCTTTTTAACCCAACATCCCTTCAAGAAGCAATTCAAATTGAAGATGAAAGCGACTGCGACGTGACAGCAGGATTAGATTGGGGTTTAGCAATTCCCGCTTTATTGCAAAATCCGGGAATGTTTGGAAGAATGACACAGTTGCGCGTATCACTCAACCGGGAACTGCGGTTACTCCTAAAAGAATGGAATTTGGGTATAGGGGAAAAAACAGCCTTAGAAGTAGCACAAAAATGCTTGATTCAAAGACTACAATTACCCCAACCTGTAGCTTTATCAGCACTGGAAGAAATTTTAAAACAAGATAAATTATATAATGTTGAAAAATTTATATCTAATCGGGATTTATTAAAGTCACTTTTGAGCATTTTATTATTAGATAGTGATTGGGAAGAAATAGCTATAGCTAGGGAAAAAATAAAGCTTTGATCTGAGGCTTGAGTAGACACAAATCCCTGGCTTTAGCTTCAATGTCTACGCATAAATGATATCAAGCATCTCAATCAAGCCTCGGTAATATTTAAGCAAGTTGTTAAGCGATCGCAACAATTACAATTATATTTTCCAGAGTTTAAGCCTTTCTATTTTCAGGGGGGTCAAATTTATAACCATAACCCCGCACTGTTTTAATAAACTCCGGCATACTAGAATCAGCTTCCATTTTCTTGCGTAGTTGACCAATATGCACATCCACAACGCGGCCATCTCCCACATAATCACAACCCCAAATCTTTTGGATCAGTTGGCTACGACTCCATGCTTGTCCCGGATGGGTAGCGAGAAAATGTAAGATGTTAAACTCTAAAGCAGTTAAAGCCAAAGGTTTGTTATTAAGTGTTACCTCTCGCGCTTCCGAGTTAATAGCTAACTGGTTAAAAGTCAGACGTTGTGACGGACTTGGCTGGATATAGCGGACTCGTCTTAATAGGGCTTCTACCCTGACTTCTACCTCTGCTAGACTAAATGGTTTGGTCAAAAAATCATCTGCACCAGCGGCCAGAACTTTAATTTTATCAGCTTCATCATTGCGACTGGTGAGCATCATGACTAAAACATTAGTACGGCTTTGCATTTCTTGACAAAGTTTATAGCCATTTGCATCTGGCAAATTCCAGTCTAAAATCACTAAAGCAGGATTTAATTGCTCAAATAAGACAAGGGCAGCTTTACCATCCGCTGCTGATTCTATTTGATAGTTGCGACTCAAAAAACGCTGGATGAGGTTGCGGACACTGGAATCGTCATCTACAATCAAAATCTTGGAATTGGTCGTGGAAAGCGTATCCATAATGCAGTATATTATTGTTTTGGCAATTGGCTGTGGCGATAGATGCTAGTTAACTGGTGTTTTTGCAAGCGAGTCTACTCTCAATTTCCTGTCACTTGTAGCAACGGGGTTGAAAGTATATGTGGTGTCTGAATTTGATGATGCTACGACTCGGATAATGGATACAGTCTATGTTCTCACCTGGAAACTGCTTTAACTAAATTTTCCATCAAGTTTATGCAAAGACATTTTACTCTTTTTTAAAGATGATAAGTAATGTACAATTTTGGTATTTTTTAAAGATTTTTTTGTATTAATTAAATATACGGAGTTTGTGCATTAAAGTATCAATCTGTCTCACGTAGAGACACAAAGATGAATATTCTGAGACATAGAATTTTTGAATGGTAATCTGGAGACAAAAAAAGAGTAAGATACCCGAATTCTCAAAATCGGGTATCTGATTATTCACATCGAATTTAGGATGGTTATGGTAATATATCTAAATATCAACAATCCCCCACGGAAGTATCAATACTGAGGAACAGAAGTATCTACTTCTTGACTCCAAGCATTAATTCCACCTTTGACATTTGTACCAGTCATTCCTGCTTCTTTGAGAATAGCCAAGGCTTTCGCCGACCGACCACCCATTTTACAATGAGCAATTAAGCGGTGTCCGTTGAGTAACTCCCGTACCTTAGCCACACCATTACCATTTTCAATTTCTGGTAAAGGCACTAACACAGAACCAGGAATTTTAGCAATTTCATACTCATTAGGATTACGCACATCTAGTAGTACAAAGTCCTTAGCACCACTATCTAATAAAGCCTTTAATTCCTTAACCGTCATTTCTTGAATTTCCATTTGCTGCTTCGCTTCTTCAGCTTTGGCTTGGGGAATACCACAAAATTGTTCGTAATCTATCAGCTTGTTAATAACTGGACGGATAGGATTAGGACGCAATTTCAACTCCCGGAATTTCATATCCAAAGCGTTGTAAAGCACCAGTCTACCACTCAGGGTAGTACCATTACCCAGAATAATTTTCACTGTTTCCGTGGCTTGGATAATGCCAATCATTCCTGGTAAAATTCCCAGCACACCACCCTCAGCACAAGAAGGAACCATTCCTGGTGGTGGTGGTTCGGGGTATAAGTCACGATAGTTGGGACCACCTTCATAGTTAAAGACAGTTGCTTGTCCTTCAAAACGGAAAATAGAACCGTAAACGTTAGGTTTATCTAATAAAACACAAGCGTCATTGACTAAATAGCGAGTTGGGAAATTATCAGTTCCATCTACAACGATATCGTAAGGGCGAATAATATCGAGGGCATTTTCTGAACTGAGACGAGTTTCATATAAATCAACCTGACAATGGGGGTTAATTTCATGAATGCGGTTTTTTGCTGATTCGATTTTGGGTTTACCGACCCAAGAGGTCCCGTGAATAACTTGACGTTGGAGGTTAGAGGTATCAACCACATCAAAATCAACAATACCAATTCTACCAATACCCGCTGCTGCAAGATATAACAGTAGTGGTGAACCCAGTCCACCAGTACCGATACATAATACACTGGCAGCTTTGAGGCGTTTTTGCCCTTCCAGACCCACCTCTGGTAAAATTAAGTGGCGGGAATAGCGTTCGTAGTCGTCTTTTGTCAACTGGATTTCATCCAGATTGGGATTTAGCATAGCAGTTGTAGGAATCAGCGCGGAGTATTAATCTTAACTTAAAATTACTAAGTTGATCACTTTAATTGTCTGGGCTGGAAACTGGTGATTGTCATCAAAAATTCAGCTTTGCAGTTCACCAGCTTGGCCATTTTGTAGCGATAATATCACATCAGGGTATTCTAAGCAAGCATATTTTGATAATCAGACAATTCGTTATTTTAATGTATAAAATCAGAATGATATTCAAGAGTATATTTACTTCTGTTTAAACATCGCTCCCAACTAGAAAATGAGGCAATCGCTAGTAGACTAGAAAATCTGCTTACCAGAAGGTTAGTTAACCTCCATCCAAGACTTTAAATACTGTGTAATTTCATCCACAAAATTCTGCGCTCTCTCAAATAGAGCCATTGCTGACCCCATATCTGCTTCTAACATTTCTCCATAATCACTTGCTTGTCGTTCATCAAATGCCCGATGAAAACTCCGTGATAAATCCTTAGAAAAAATTCCCGTCTTCACAAACTCACGATCAAAAAAACTAACTATTCCACTATGTTTAGAACTGCCTAAACCTTTAGTTGCTAAAAGACCCAGTGCCGCATAAAACATTGCATAATAAGAGCGATTGATGGTACCACGAAAAGCTGATTGATTGAGTAAAATCTTTGCTTCTCTTAAAGTTTCTTCACTTTCAGATAAACGGTACTCAATTAATAACTTTAGTTGCTGATTTATCATATAGCAATACCCTCTTGTAACACCTTAGACAGTAAGGGACTAGCTCCCATAGCTCCCCTTTCTACCTGTGCTTCTGTAACTACAAAGGTGGAAATAACTAGATCATATTTAAAACCTATTTCCCATGCCAAATCACTAATTTTTTCTCGACGTGATCTATCTAATTCAGTAATTTTAATAAACACATCTAAATCTGATTCTTCTGTAGCATCACCTCGCGCTCTTGAACCAAATACCCGTAAATCCAAAATGGGAATTATCGCTTCCAGTCGAGAGCGAAACTCTGAAACAATTTTCCGATCACTATCCTGTATCATTTCTATTCCTCTAGAGAAAAACCAACTTTAGCTAACTATATTTTAATCTCCTCATCTAATAACTGCCAGCAATTCTCATTTTGAAAAAAATAAGATAAAATTCTCTTAATTTAAGTAGGAAGTCTGTATCAAATTATCATTTTGATAGATAATTATCATTCGACCCTGGAGATAGATTTGGCTAATGGTGTCTCAAAATAGGTGCATTTTTCTTTGTCGGATTTGGAAAATTGAGGATATCCAGACAGTTAAAACTGTTCCCAGTTAAGAGTTCCCTGTTCCCCGCTACATTCCCCAAGGGGTGTATTTTCTCTTAACCTGTCCTCGGTTTTTATCAGATAATTCCGGTTTATTAATAGAAGCAAATGTAACTGTTTATAGATTTTATCATGATCATTTCCGTCAATGGCTAATATCTTCTTTCTGTAATCACCCTTTCTAAAGGTTTATCCCAACTATCAACCGGTAATTGAGAGACATAAGCAAAATCAAAAACCACTCCCATAGTTGGTTTCTTGTCCCAACCGGGAGAATTTAATAACCGGTCATAATATCCCCCACCATAACCCAAGCGGTATCCTTGGACATCACAACCCACACAGGGAACAAGAATTAAATCTACTTCCTCAATCTCTATTATTGCTGCTTCATGGTGAGGTTCTTTGATTCCATAAGCACCAGTTTTAATGGTATCATGAGGTTGCCAAAAATGCCAAACTAGAGATTTATCAACACAACGGGGAAACCCCCAACGTTTATTAGTGTTGGTATATAGCGAGCTAATATCAGGTTCTTGACGAAAGCTGAAAAAAGCCAGAATTGTCTTTGCTTGATTAAATATAACTGAGTTTTGGATGTTGGTGGTGAGGCGATCGCTTTTTTCTCTCCATTCCAATAATGTCATAGACTGACGTTTTTGGAGTAAAACCCGTCGCAATTCTTTTTTAGTTAGTTGTGAATTAATTGTTTGCAAAGCCGATACAATTTTAGATTTTAGATTTTAGATTTTAGATTTTAGATTTTAGATTTTAGATTTTAGATTCTCTCATTCCCATACAGAGTATGGGAATGAATTAAGAAGGCTCTGGCTTCTCTTGTATACTAGAGTCTGAGACTCTGGGAATGAATTAAGAAGGCTCTAGCTTCTCTTGTATACTAGAGTCGGAGACTCTAGAAGGCATTCCCAGTCGGAGACTGGGAATGAGGGAAAACGAGAGAAACTACTTTAGCCGGCGTTTTTCCGCCACCAATCAATGGTATTCTTTAAACCTGTTCTAAATTCTACCTCAGCAGTAAAACCAAAAGCCTGTTTTGCTCTTTCCGTATCCAAACAACGACGGGGTTGACCATTGGGTTTGTCGGTTTCCCAGACAATTTCCCCGTCATACTCCATTAATTCGCAAATTAAGGTAATTAGGTCTTTAATGGATATCTCGTAACCAGTTCCTAAATTTACGGGTTCAGCATCATTATAAAACTGAGTTCCCATGACTATACCCCGTGCTGCATCTGTAGAATACAAAAATTCACGAGTGGGAGAACCGTCACCCCAAACAGGAAGTTGTTTTTCTCCCCTGGTTTGGGCTTCTTGTACTTTGCGAATTAAAGCCGGAATCACATGAGAACTATTGGGGTTGAAGTTGTCTTCAGGTCCGTACAAGTTTACTGGTAAGAGGTAAATACCATTAAATCCGTACTGCTGACGGTAAGATTGTAATTGTACCAACAGCGCTTTTTTGGCAATTCCATAGGGGGCGTTAGTTTCTTCTGGATAACCATTCCAGATATCATCTTCCTTAAATGGTACAGGGGTAAATTTAGGATAAGCGCAGATAGTTCCTACACAAACAAATTTTTCTGTACCTTGTTGATAAGCCGCATGGATTAACTGCGTCCCCATGATCAAGTTATCATAAAATAACTCACCGGGTTTTTCTCGATTTAAACCAATACCTCCCACATGGGCGGCTAAGTGGATGATAATATCCTGTTGGTCTACTGCTCGTTGGCAATTTTCCCAAACCCGCAGATCACAATCGTGCGATCGCGTCACGGTAATTTTATCACGATCGGCGCCATTTTCACAAAGTTGATCTATGACTTGACGACCGAGAAAACCCGCCCCACCGGTGACAAGAATCCGTTTATTTTCTAATTCTAAGGTAGTCATCTTATTATCCTTGATACGAATTAAAAGTGCAGAGATCCTAATGCTTGACGGGTAGTAGCAATATCTTCAGGGTATTTTAAGCCATTACCATTGGGAGAAGTACAACCCACAGCTTGTAAATCAGCTTCTACCATGAGAGATACAAGTTCTGGAAATGTTACCGATGGTTGCCAGCCTAATTTTTGCTGTGCTTTAGTCGGATCACCAATTAATAAATCTACTTCGGCTGGGCGTAAATAACGTTGATCAAACTCTACGTAATTCTGCCAATCTAGGTTAACATAACCAAACGCTAACTCTAGAAATTCCCGCACTGAATGGGTTTCTCCCGTAGCCACCACATAATCATCAGGTTGCTCTTGTTGCAACATTAACCACATAGCTTTTACATAATCTTTTGCATATCCCCAATCTCGCTTGGAGTCCAAATTACCCATAAAGATATTTTTTTGTTTACCGGCGACAATGCGGGCTACGGCTCTAGTTATTTTACGGGTAACAAATGTTTCACCTCTTCTGGGAGATTCATGATTAAAAAGAATGCCATTGCAAGCAAACAAATTATAAGATTCACGATAATTCACTGTTTGCCAATGGGCGTACACTTTAGCACAAGCGTAGGGACTGCGGGGATAAAAAGGTGTAGTTTCACTTTGGGGGACTGCTTGCACTAAACCATACATCTCGGAAGAACCGGCTTGATAGAAACGTAATTCAATCCCGGTACGTTTTTGGTAATCACGGATAGCTTCTAATAAGCGTAATGTACCCATGCCTACAGAGTCCACTGTATATTCAGGCGAATCAAAACTAACTCTCACGTGAGATTGGGCGCCTAAATTATAAATTTCTACAGGTTTGACTTCTTCTAAAATCCGTCGTAGTGTTGTCCCGTCTGTCAAGTCGCCATAATGTAGAAATAACCGTACCCCTTGGGTATGGGGATCTTCGTACATATGATCAATGCGGTCTGTGTTAAAAGTAGAAGTACGGCGAATAATCCCGTGGACTTCATAACCCTTTTCTAACAAAAGCTCAGTTAAATAAGAACCATCTTGTCCAGTTATACCAGTAATTAAAGCCCGTTTTGGTTGTGTCATGATAATGCCTCATAGTTTCTAGTTGAATCACGACAAAAAATCTGATTCCAACTAGTATTTAAGTAGAAAACCCATTCAATAGTAAACTTACAAGTAAGCTGCTATCAAAAGCTAACCTCGAATAAATATACTTGATCAAGAACACTTTGACAAGTAATTAATTCAGAAATGATATTTGAAAAACCGTAAGTAGTGTAGTCCTTGCATACTCTAGCTATATTTGCCAAATCATTAGTCAATATCCTTGGATTGTATGTATTAACTGCGATCAGTAACTAAAATTTGTTTAGTCTTGTCTATTGTAGCGGACAAATAAAACTTATAATTTCATCATCAAAAATAGTTTTTTGGGGCAATATCATGCCCCACCACAGCAAATACGCGTAATTACTTAGTAAGCCCCTTTATTTTTGGGCATAATCACAACATTAACTGTTTTCAGGATAATCCACAAATCTAGCCAAAAGCTCCTAAAATTGACATAGTGGAGGTCTATTTGTACCCGTCGAGGATAAGGAATATCATTACGTCCAGATACTTGCCACAAACCCGTAATTCCGGGACGAATTGTTAAAACATGACCGATATAATCACCATATTTCGGTAATTCTTCCTCTACTAAAGGACGTGGACCAACTACGCTCATGTCCCCTTTGAGAACATTCCAAAATTGGGGAAACTCATCTAAGCTGGTAATTCGCAAAAAGTGACCAATTTTAGTGATTCTCGGGTCTGTTTTCAGCTTAAAATTGCTTTCAAATTCCTCTCGCAGCTCGGGTGATATGGCCATCATTTCGACGAGCATTTCGTCAGCATTATTAACCATAGTGCGAAATTTAATACAATTAAAGCTTCGGTAATTTTTGCCTACTCGTTGTTGAACATAAAAAACTGGACCTTTTGAGCTTAGGGCTATCAACAAGGACAATATTATGTAGATGGGAGAAAACAAAATCAACACTGATAGTGAAAAAACTATATCAAACAGTCGCTTTAAAAACTCTCCGTATAAACCCTGAAAAGATAAACCTCTGGATTTCACCTTTAGCTGTTTAACTTTTTGACCACGTTTTGATAAAACAGCCATAGATGTACTGTTATCTTTTCGTGGGTATCGTTTGCCGGAGAGGAGTGAACTCTGGGCAGTCATCATACTCCTTTATAATCCACACCACACATAGTCCCGATCTTAAGGCTAAAAGGTAGTGATTTTTGGGAAAAATTTGCTATCTTCCTAGAAAACAAATACAAAAAGGCTAGTGTTTACTTTTGGTAAAATCTTTTTTCACGACATTCATTAACAAAACCCAGATAACGTTCTGCAAAAACCTGGCGAGAAAATTGATTAGCGTGTTTTTGTATATACTCATAATTATACAAATGTTGATGATCTACAAATTCGGCTACGGCATCTACTAAAGCTCCTACTGTTTGCATTTTGAACAATATACCAGTTCCTGTGTCAGGATGAGTGCGAATATCTCTAACTGTTTCTAGCGCACCACCGGTGCCATAAGCAATTACGGGAGTTCCACAAGCCTGGGCTTCAACTAGGGCTATACCAAAGTCCTCGCAAGCTGCATAGACAAAAGCCTTGGCACGTGCCATGTATTTTTTGACGATATGATCAGGTTGCCATCCTAAAATTTGGATATGTGGTTGGGCTATTTCTCGCAGCTTGTCCATTTCTGGACCTGTACCAATAACTACCAAGGGTTTTCTTAGGCAATTAAAAGCCTGAATAATCAAGGAAACTTGTTTATAACTCACTAATCGAGAGACTATTAAGTAAAAATCTTCTTTTTCTGGAGAAAATAAACATTCGTCAATATTCACTGGTGGATAGATAACGGTTGCTTCCCGACGATAACAACGCCAAATCCTTCTAGCTGTGTGTTGGGAGTTAGCAATGAAATAATCAACCCGGTTGGCACTAATTACGTCCCATTGCCGCAAATGATGTAGAATGTAGCGTGTTATCCAGCCTATAGCTCCTTGACCTAATTTGCTTTGCTTGAGATAATCAAATGTTAAATCCCAAGCATAACGCATAGGGGTATGGCAATAACAGATATGCAATTGATTAGGCGTGGTTAATACTCCTTTAGCTACCGCATGAGATGAAGATAATATAACTTCATATTCTCGTAAATCCAATTGTTCAATGGCCAAGGGCAGTAAAGGTAAGTATTTTTGCACACCTTGACGCGCTTGGGGAAATTTTTGTAAAAACGTTGTGCCAATTTGACGTTTGTACAAATAACTTTCAGGATTATTGGATTCAAAATCAATCAGGGCATACAAATCAGCATGAATATGCTTTAATATTTCCCGGACTACCAATTCTGAACCACCCGTAGCTTGAGGGGTTAACCACTCATGAACCAAAGCATATTCTAAAAACACAGCTAAATTGAATGGGTAGGAAGTAATTAGTCTAATTTTATCAGGTGATATTCCACACTACTGATTTTTCCTGGGACTTACTCACGATGTTACCAAAAAGAATATTATAAGTCTTATTTCTTCAGCAGTGGGAAAATCTCCAGATTACATGAGAGGTACAATTCTAGCAAAAGATGTTCCAGAATGATACTACAACCTGATAACCTCAAAGATAAGCAAAGATCAGGGTGACGCAGACCACTTTTGGTTATTTAGGAGTTAGGAAGTTATGCGAATTTTGGTTATTGGTGGAACTCGGTTCATTGGTGTGTATTTGACTCAATTACTGCTAAAGGCCGGACATGAGGTGGTTTTGTTTAATCGTGGTAATCATCCCACACCTTCAGGAGTAGGACAAATTATAGGCGACCGCACGGACCCAAATCAACTTCAAGAAAAGTTAGCACAAGAAACCTTTGATGTCGTTTTTGACAATAATGGCAGAGAACTCGCGGATACCCAACCCCTGGCAGAAATCTATCAAGGACGGGTAAAACACTTTGTTTACATGAGTTCAGCAGGGGTGTACCTCAAATCTGACCAAATGCCCCATTTGGAAGGTGATACAGTAGATCCTAAAAGTCGTCACAAGGGTAAACATGAAACGGAAGCTTACCTCAAACAATTAGGAATCCCCTTTACTTCCATTCGTCCTACTTATATCTACGGTCCCCAAAATTATAATCCTTTGGAAAGTTGGTTTTTTGATAGAATTGCTCGTAATCGTCCCATTCCTATCCCTGGTAATGGTATGCACTTGACTCAGCTAGGCCATGTATTAGACTTAGCACAAGCGATGATACAAGTAATTGGCAACGAAAAAGCAATTGGGCAGATTTATAATATTTCAGGCGATCGCTTTGTCACCTTTGACGGTTTAGCTCGTGCTTGTGCTGTGGCTGCTGGTAAATCTGCCGATGATGTTAAAATCGTCCATTATGATCCTAAAAAGTTTGATTTCGGTAAACGCAAATCCTTTCCTATGCGGGTACAGCACTTCTTCGCATCAATAAATAAAGCACAAATAGAATTAAATTGGCAACCTAAATATGATTTAATTTCTGGTTTAAAAGATTCTTGGGAAAATGATTATTTAATCAGTGGACAAGATAAATTAGAAGTTGATTTTTCTGTAGATGATGAAATTTTGATCGCTGGGTAATGGGTAATGGGTAATGGGTAATTAGTAATTACCCATTACAACTCATGTCAGCGTTGACCTAATTTATATAATGCAGCAGGAACGATAGCTAATTTACTATCTTTCCATTTTTGCATGGTTAGTAGTCATTGTGTTACGTATAAAACCAAAAAAATCACCTTTGACAGTAGAAGATTGAGAATGTTCACTATGCTCCCGCATTTCTGCTTCTAACTGACGCAATAGGTTTTCATTTTTCTGGTTTTTAGCTGCTTGTAAGCGATGTTCTAGTGTTTTTCGCATATTCTCTTTATGCGTTTTTAAAGTCTCTTTAGCTAATTCTATCCTGCTTGTATTCATATTTAGGCTTCCAAGAAGGAACTCAAGTTAAGACAAAACCCACTACTTGATGGTTGTTTTGTAGTTGGCAATTGCAGTAATAAACAATTTCATTTTTATAATCTGTGATTTTGACAACAAATTCAAGTTACTATTGCAGTAATAGCATTATTATCTTGCATTTATCGCAAAAATAGCTGAAAACCCTATCTAATTTGAGTTGACACCGTTAAAACCTGTGGTGGAGAAGCATCTGGTGGATAAAGAAAGTCTAATTGTACTAAAGAGGTATTTTTTGGTTTAATATTCAATACTACTAATGGTTGTCCCATTTCACCACGCCTTTGAACCAAATGTACAAACTTATTTTTCCATTGTCCCTGTTCTTGATAACGTAAACGCACCGTTCCTCTAAAAAAGACTTGACGCGCAGGTGGTTGAAGAAAGCGGATTCCTGATTTACTTAACTCATTCTCTTTGAGTGGAGTTTGAATTGCCACATTTACAGTTTGTTCATTTTCAGTATTGTTGTATAAAGGCAACTTCAGACTATATTGAACACCATAATTACCATGAGCATAATAGGCCGTATCAGGATAACGGACTAACATAGGTGCAGTTTGAATTTGATTTGTGCCTAAAGTTCCACCATGCAAGGTACTCAACCCGTAGGAAAACCCTGTACCAGGTTGAGGAATAGTTAAATACTTACTTTTAGGTTGATCTACCACATAAGCCCGCCATTGAGAACCCTTTGATACTCCGGCTACACGTCCGTAAATTCCCGGTTTATTATTTCCTGTGATAGGAGTGGGGATTTTATCTCTAGGAGTGGATAATTCAGCATTATCTAATAAATTTTGCCATTCTGCTAAATTAGGCGTACGTTCACTACCATCAGTATTTTTCTGGGCAAACATCGCCAAACTAGCAACGTAAATATTACCATTACTTCGTAATCGCAGATATGTAGAACGACCATTTAAAGGCGGTATTAACCCTTGGACAGGAATTGGTAAATTTAATAACATCTGGCTTTGACCGGGGGGAATGACAATTTGCGGGGGAAAAATATCTTGTCTTCTACCCCTCAAAATATCGGACATAACGCGACTACCTGGACCTGCAAACACTGTTCCCAAGTCATTGGCAATTAAAGATGGTAATTCCTGAAATGGGGCATCTGGTTGACTTAAATAACTAGCGGCTTGTAATATATTTACTGTCACTGGTTGAGAACCAGGGTTATGTAAAATAATACCCAAGTAAAGAGAAGGTAAATTTTCTAGTAATTCAGTTTTAGTCACATGATGGGCAAAAATATCAAATTGGCCACGGAAGGGAAAATTTAAATGGGCTGATGTAACTTTTTTTCCTGCTGCTGGAAAAGTAGAAAGTAAAATTCCTTCCTTTAATACCAATTCTGGACTATTGCTATTAAATACTGGTACTGAATCTAATTGTCCTGGCAAAGGGCGTACTGATTGTACTTGCAATATTTCCTCTGGTGGGGTCACCAAGTTCGCTTGTGCAAGAGCCAAAGAAAGTAATAGTGGCAACATCATACTCAGTAATTTTTTTAAAACAGACGTTAATATTTCTAAAGAAGTGCCAAGTTGTTAATGATCAAAACAAAATCGGCAACAATCCGAATCAAATTTTCTTCATTTAACATGGGTACATAAACAAAAATGCACTTAATTGACGGTTGAAACTGGGGTAAATAGTCTAAGATTGAATAATAAACTCCCTCACAGACACACTTACCACAATCATAGCTAACCTCAACTGCTGCTGTTGACACTAATAATTTTTCCAGATCAACAGTGGTTCGCAAAATATTTTCGCTAGAATTTATAGACTCTAAAGGTAAGATACTTGTACTACAGACCAGGAGTTCTATACTTAATTGTGAAGGACTTGCAGCCATGGCACAATAGATAATATAGTCAAGCTGAATGTCATTAATTTTGGCAATGACGGGAGAACTGGCCAGTTGTACATCTACAGGTAGACGGTGCAAGAAATTTAAATCATGGGAGAGTGAAGCCATTTTGGCTAGTGCGAGTAACAAGTCATTGGCTTTTGACTCTTGTTGACTTAGCTAAATCTCAAAAGAAGTTAATAGTATTTTTTTTCTGCATAAGAAATATTATTTAGAATTAGAATAATTAAATAAATGCCCTTCCTCATAAATTTACAAGGAGCAGCTAAATGCCAGTGATTGCAGTTGTTGATTACGATATGGGAAATTTGCACTCTGTCTGCAAAGGATTAGAAAAAGCTGGTGCAACTCCTCAAGTTACCTATTGTTCTCAAGAGTTGGCGAAAGCAGATGCTATAGTTTTACCAGGCGTGGGAGCATTTGATCCAGCGGTACAACATTTGCGATCGCGTGGTTTGGAAAAACCTATTAAAGATGCTATCGCTTCTGGTAAACCGTTTTTGGGTATTTGTCTAGGATTACAAATTTTGTTTGAATCCAGCGCCGAAGGGACGTTACCAGGACTAGGAATTGTTCCCGGAAAAGTCCGCCGTTTTCGTTCTGAACCGGGAATGACAATTCCCCACATGGGTTGGAATCAACTCCAACTCAAGCAACCAAAAAATCTTTTATGGGAACATTTACCCGCCGATCCTTGGGTTTATTTTGTTCATTCTTACTATGTTGAACCTACAAATACCCAAGTCCGCGCGGCTACTGTTACCCATGGAAATCAAACCTTTACGGCCGCGATCGCTCATGAAAATCTTATGGCCGTGCAATTCCATCCCGAAAAATCATCAAATGTCGGCTTGCAAATATTATCTAATTTTGTGGCTCAAGTCCGTGAAAAACTTTTTGCTTAACAAAAGTTGGCAATATTTTCGGTTGTTAAACTCTGATAGTATGATCTGCTACTAGCTATAAGTTCAAGATTAATGACAAATAAGCCGTTGATGATCAAAACCCTCGGATTTATTCCCGGAATCAATCCAAAATCCAAAATCCAAAATCCAAAATCGGATTACCAATAACTAATGAGTCTGAGAATTTACGGTAATCGTCTGCTTAAAACCTTACCAGGTAAACATACCAGACCTACGAGTGCGCGAGTCAGGGAAGCATTATTTAATATTTGGCAAGGAACAATTACTGGTTGCCGGTGGCTAGATTTGTGCGCCGGTAGCGGGGCAATGGGTGCTGAGGCTTTATGTAGGGAAGCCAGCGTCGTTATTGGCATTGAACAGTCAAGTCTTGCTTGCGCCATCATCCAAGAAAATTGGCAACAGGTAGCCAATCCAGAACAAAAATTTCAGCTATTACGGGGAAACGTTACTCAACAGTTAAAAAAATTATCAGGTCAAAAATTTGACAGAATATACTTTGACCCACCTTATGCTAGTGGATTATATGAACCAGTATTACAAGCGATCGCTCAGTATCAGCTTTTAGATTCCCCAGGAGAAATAGCAGTGGAACACCGTCACCAAGATTGGACACCGCTAACAATTCCCAACTGGGAAATCTGCCGACAAAAAACCTATGGTAACACAGCTTTGACATTTTATCAAGAGCAGGGAATTGGTAATGGGTAATGGGGAATGGGTAATTATTTCCCCTGCTCCCCGCTTCCTACTCCTGGCCTCTTCCCTGACTCCTGAATCAATATCAGCCGCCTAATTCTGTAGGACGCTTATATTGTCTATAGGCAGCGTAAAAAAGTCCACTTAAAGTTACAAAAACCAAACCAAGCACAATACCTGATAATAGAGGTTCAACCACTGTAAAGCTCCTTGTTGCGATTATTGAAAGATTCGTTTCCTGTTTTTGATTTTACCAAATTTGGCATTAATCCCGCGTCCCATAGCAGTTTTAAATCTAAATACTATATAAAAATCGTCTTATGTACTTGCGAACACAATCAATAAATTTTAAGCTATGTGTAGGAAATGAAAACTTGAAGACTGTAGAAGCAACTCTTTTGGATAACCATCTGATCAAACCTGAAACCCTGATTCAACAGATCGTTATCTTTACTATAGCGATGCTGATAACCCTGCCATTAGTCCTGTTTGGGATTGAGATAGTGCAAGCCTCTGATCCTTATGTCAAAAGTGTTCTCTCCCTTCAGGGAAACCTAGTGCAGGGGAAAGCTATTTTCCAAATCAACTGCGCTGGCTGTCATGGCTTAAAAGCAAATGGCCTAGTCGGTCCAACTCTACATGAAATCTCCAAATACAAATCCCGCTATGGACTAATTCATCAAGTAACTAGCGGGGAAACGCCCCCTATGCCGAAATTCCAACCCAGTGTCCAGGAAATGGCAGACCTTTTAAGCTACTTAGAAAGTTTATGAATATTTATACATTATGGCGGGCAGAGATGCCCCACACCCCCCAAGCATTAGACTGATTTGAGGTTATACATATTTAAATGCAGTACAGCTTACCATTTATTTATTTATAAATTCCTATATTTGATATTTATTTGAGCTTATATACTGAATTTCTGTAAAACTATTGTAAAATTATTAGGTGACACAAAAGTAATTATACAAAATAGATATACTTAAATGTTGATACCTGTAAATTCTATCAGTGCAACGGAACTAAAGTCAGCTATTATTTATAACCCGTTAGTCGCAACTGCCGATACAACGGTTAGACAAGCTGTAGTCCAAATGAGTGGAATAGGGGGAAACCCCCTGTGGCTGAACGTACAAGCAGTTTGTTCTGTTCCCCAAACCACTGATAACCATCTAGAACATTTACAAATTCAAGGCCGTTCCAGTTGTGTCCTAATTGTGGAAAATAATCGTCCAGTAGGCATCTTTACGGAACAAAATGTGGTCGAACTCAGCGCCCAAAAACCCGACCTGGAAAATTTAGCCCTCCGTGATGTCATGAGTCATCCTGTAATCACCTTGCAGGAGTCAAAATTTACAGACCTCTTTTTTGCCCTGAATCTCCTTCAACACCACCGCATTCGTCATTTACCACTGGTTGATGAGGAAAATCAACTGGTGGGACTCCTGACTTACGAAAGTTTACGGCAGATACTTCGGCCTGTAGACTTGTTGCGCTTGCGGTTGGTTCATGAGGTCATGACCACCAATGTCTTATGTGCACCTGCTAATGTTTCTATACTAGCGATCGCTCGCTTAATGGCAGAAAATCAAGTCAGTTCGGTGATGATTGTAGAAACACAAGCATCTTTAACAATTCCTCTGGGTATGGTGACAGAGCGTGATATTGTACAGCTTAAAGCTTTAAGCGTGAATTTCGATACCTGTTTAGCAAAAACTGTCATGAGTACACCAGTTTTCTGTGTGACTGTTGATGAATCTCTCTGGACTGTGCAGCAAATAATGGAACAGCGATTTATTCAGCGTTTAGCAGTGATAGGAAGCGCAGGGGAACTACTTGGTATCGTTACCCACAGCAGTATTTTAGAAGCCCTTAATCCTTGGGAATTATATAAACTAACAGCAGTGTTACAAGAAAAAGTATTACAACTAGAAACAGAGAAAATACAACTGCTAGGAAATTATACTCTTGAGTTAGAAAAGCAAATAGAAGAGCGCACTATTAAACTGAGAAGAAAAGCAGAACAGGAAGAATTAATTAATCAGATTGCAACGCAAATTCACTCATCTCTAAATTTACAAGAGATTCTCAATAACACAGTTGTAGGAATGAGAAAAATATTAAAATGCGATCGCGTGATTGTTTACCAATTCAGTGCTGATTTTCGTGGTCAAGTTATCGCTGAAGCAATTGTTGCGGGTGGACATTCAGTCCTGAATCAAGAAGTACATGATCCCTGTATCAGTCCAGAATGGCTTGAACTTTACCGTCAAGGGCAAATTCGGGTAATTAATGACATTGACAGTGAATCCATAACTCAGTGTCATCAGCAGATGTTAAAAGACCTTGATATTCGCGCTAAACTATTGTCTCCGTTAATTGTTAAAAATCAACTCTGGGGACTAATGTTAGCAAGTTACCGCGATATTCCCCACAATTGGGAACTTGAGGAAATCGAATTGGTAAAACAAATATCACTGCGAGTCGCAATTGCGATTCAACAAGCAAATACTTATCAACAGACACAAATTGAAATTCATCAACGACAACAAGCAGAAGAATTAATCAAACAACAGTTAGCAGAATTGAAAATATGGAAAAATCGTTATGAATTAGCAAGTACAGCTAGTGGACAAATTATGTATGAATATAATTTGCTCAATGATGCTCCCGTTTGGGCAGCGAATATGGAGGAAGTTTTGGGTTACTCATATTCAGAATGTCCGAGAAATTTAGCTGAATTCATGGATATAGTTCATCCAGAAGATCGAGACAGATTATATTCTTTGATTCAAAAAAACCTAGCTCAGAAAAGTTCTGTGTCCACAGAATATAGACTGAGACGTAAAGATGGTAATTACATCTGGTTTGAAGATCGCAATCAAGTAGTTTTAGATGATCAAGGTGAGATTGTCGTTGTGATTGGAGCTATGGTTGATATTACTGTTCGCAAAAATTCAGAGGAAAAATTATCTAAATTATTCCAAAAATCAGAAAAACTGCAAGAACGATTATCTCTAGTTCTTAAAGGTTCAAATGATGCTTGGTGGGATTGGGATATTCTAGAAGATAGTATTTATTATTCTGATCGTTGGTTTTCCATGCTGGGTTACAAACATGAAGAACTTTATCTCAAATCTAAAACCTTCTGGGAGAATTTTATGCACCCAGAGGATATAGCTCCTATCCGTGGCAGCTTCAATCAAGCATTAGACGATAAAAATATAGAGTTTATTGAGTTAAAGTTTCGGCTGCGACATAAACAAGAATATTATATCTTCATTAACTGTAGAAGTTATATTCTCCGGGACGAAACTGGAAAAGCGGTGCGAGTATCTGGTGCAAATACTGATATCACTCAACTAGTGCAAAAAGAAGAGGAATTACAAGCCACCTTAAATCAGTTGTCCCAATTTAATCAAAAACTAGAAGCCAGAGTACAGAAACGCACAAGTCAACTACAAAAGCTCTCCAATCGTCTAGAATTAGCAATCAAAGCTGCCAAAATTGCTATTTGGGAATGGGATATCGTCAATAATCGCACAATTTGGGATGAAAAGATGTATGAACTCTATGGGGTCAAAACATCGGAATATGGGGATTGTATGGAAATTTGGCAAACAGCATTACATCCAGAAGATGCAGTCAGAGTTAATAAAATTATACAACATAAGCTGAAAGATGGCAAAGAATTTGAGATTGAGTTTAGAATAGTTTTGCCAGATGGTAACAACCGTCTTTTCCAATCTTACGGCATTATTGAGCGCAATTCCCAAGGAGAAGCAGAACGGGTGATTGGGGTGAATAGAGATATTACGGAATGGAAACAAGCAGAACAAAAAATTAAGCAGCAAGCAGAAAGAGAACATTTACTCTGGGAGACAACCCAACGCATTCGTCAGTCCCTAGATTTACATACTATTTTTAATACTGCTGCGGCAGAAATACGACAATTAATTAATGCTGATAGAGTGGGAATTTTTAAATTTGATACAGACAGTAATTTTAATTATGGTGCATTTGTCTCAGAATCAGTAGTTTCTGGGTTTAAATCTGCCCTAGAAATGAAAGTTAATGATCAATGTTTTGGTGAGAGATTTTCTCCCGACTATGCAGCGGGGAGAATGCAAATAGTAGATGATATTGACAATGCGGGACTCGCAGATTGTCATCGTCATATTTTAGAACGATTTCAGGTGAGAGCAAACTTAGTTGTACCATTAATCCAGGGAAAAACTTTATGGGGTTTATTGTGTATTCATCAATGTTCCCAACCTCGTCACTGGCAAGATTTTGAAATTGAACTTGTTCAACAAATAGCGAACCAATTAGCGATCGCCATTCAACAATCTATGCTATATGAACAAGTACAGTCAGAATTAATAATTAGAAAGCAAGCTGAAACTGAAATTTACCTGCAACTACAACGACAAAAAGCCATTCAAGATATCACTCAAGAAATTCGCTCTAGCCTCAATTTAAATCATATTTTAACTACTATTACTGCTAAAGTGCAAGAATTAACCCAGGCTGAGAGGGTGATTGTCTTCCGTCTATTTCCTGATGGTAAAAGTCAAATTGTGGAAGAAGCTGTTGCTAACGGTTATATGACTTTTAAAGATAGTTATTGGGAAGATGAAAAATGGTCACAAGATATTTTAGAATGCTATTGGCAAGGAAAACCGCGCATTGTTCTCGACGTAATGGATGATATTTGGACAGATTGCTTGAGGGCATATTCTCGACAAGGAAATATTAAATCTAAAATTGTCGCTCCCATTTTGCAGGATTTGGTAGAAAATGAAAGCGGGCGCTGGGTAAATCATCCTCATAATAAACTCTGGGGGGTGCTGGTTGTTCATGCTTGTAGTCAAAAACGTATTTGGGAAGAATCTGAAGCTGAATTATTGCAACAAATAGCCAATCAATTAGCAATAGCTATTCAACAAGCGGATTTATTTGAGAAATTACAAAAGTCTCTCGCACAAGAAAAAGAAATCAGCGCAATGCGATCGCGTTTTATTTCCATGGCCTCCCATGAATTTCGCACCCCATTAGCTATTATTTCCTCATCTACAGGGATTTTACAAACTTTTAGCGATCGTCTAAGCGCGGAAAAAAAACACGGACACTTAGAAACGATCCAAAAAACCATCAAATATACTGTTCAACTACTAGATGATGTTCTGATGATCAACAGTGTTGAAACTGAGAAAATAGAATTTAAACCAGAAACATCAGATATTATTGCTTTTTGTCGTGGTCTCATAAGAGAAATACAAGGAACTAGCCACAATCATGTAATAGAGTTTTCTTTAAATAGCAGCGAGCCAGTTTTAGATGATACCTTATTTACGGAATTTGATCCAAAGATTATCCGTCAAGTTCTCACAAATTTGCTCACTAATGCTATGAAATATTCACCTGGAAGTAGTAAAGTTAATTTTAGTTTGAATATCGCCGATGAGCAGATAATCTTTATAATTCAAGATTATGGTATTGGTATTCCTAAAGAAGATCAAGTTAATTTATTTGGTTCTTTTTATCGTGGTTCTAATGTTGGTAGTATTTCCGGTACGGGTTTAGGTTTAGCAATAGTCAAAAAATGCGTTGATCAACATCAAGGGGAAATTACATTAGAAAGCGAACCAAAGCAGGGAACAACATTTAAAGTTAGTATTCCCCGATACAATTTAATGGGTAATGGGTAATGGGTAATGGGTAATGGGTAATAACTCTACCTCCTTGCCTATTCCCTATTCCCTGTTACCTGTCCCCTGTTACCTGTCCCCTGTTACCTGTCCCCTGTTACCTGTCACCTGTTACCTGTTCACTAGTTAATTCTTTGCTGTAAAGCTTTTTGTGCTTCTTCCCTGTCGTCAAAGTGGATTTTCTCAGTCCCCAGAATTTGATAGTCTTCGTGACCTTTACCGGCTAATAATACACCGTCTCCGGGTTGAGCTTGGAGAATTGCTGTATGAATTGCGGTAGCGCGATCGCTGATAACTATTGGTTGTAATATATCAGGAATACCTGCCAATATATCCTCTAATATCTTTTCTGGATCTTCTGTGCGGGGATTATCTGATGTCACCACAACTAAATCAGCCAATTCTGCCGCTATTTTCCCCATTTTTGGACGTTTAGTGCGATCTCGGTCTCCACCACAACCAAACACACAAATCATTTTACCAGGAATAAACGGCCGAGCAGCTTTGAGCAAATTTTCCAAACTATCGGGAGTATGGGCATAATCCACAATCACGCTAATATCTTGTTGTGGGTTAAGTACCCGTTCCATGCGTCCAGGAACGCCGGGAAACTCAGGAATGGCATTTACTACCAAATCTAAATTTAACCCTAAATGGAGAGCAGTAGCGATCGCAGCCAAGAGATTTTCGAGATTATATTGACCAACTAAAGGGGAACTAAAAGCTGTATTTCCTTGAGGAGTATGTAAAATTCCACTGACACCATTTGGTTGATAATTTAAATCACTCATCCAAAAATTGGCGGTATTATTGTTAACGCTATAACTCCAAACCTGGTCGGATTTTGTAGACGTAATTAAGCGTTGACAGTAGGCATCATCGGCGTTAATAATTGCTTTTCCTTGCAGATAATCTGGACTAAATAGCAATGCTTTCGCCGCAAAATAGTCTTCCATATCCCTATGATAGTCTAAATGGTCTTGAGTGAGATTAGTAAAGACTCCGACCTCAAAATCACAATTTAACACTCTACCCTGGGCTAAAGCGTGAGAACTGACTTCCATGACGACGGTTTCACAACCAGCATTGATAGCATTGGCTAATTGCTGTTGTAAATCCACAGCAAAGGGAGTAGTATTCACAGATGTTTGTTCAAAACCAGGCCAACGGGTGTAAAGAGTACCGATTAAAGCCGTCGGTAAACTAGATTTTGTGAGAAAATACTCAATTAAGTGCGTGGTAGTCGTTTTCCCATTTGTCCCGGTAACACCCACCATTTTGAGTTTTTGTCCGGGATAACCATAAAAAGCTGCGGCTATTTGAGCGCAGGCTTTAGTCATATTATCGCTACTAATGACTATAGAATTTGATGAAGGGGGAGTTTTAAGAATTGCTGCGGAGGAAACAATGGCTGCTACCGCACCAGCAGCTAAAGCACTCGGCCAAAACTCCCCACCATCTACTCTAGTTCCTGGCATTCCCAAAAACAAATCTCCTGGAGTACAAGCATGAGAATTAGTTTTAAGTCCCTGAATATCAATATCCGGTATATTTACAAGAGATCCAATTCCATCTACAGTCGCTAATAATTCTCGTAATTTCATCTCCACCAACCTCGCCACAAGCTTGTCTTGGGCTTATTTAAACATGATTTTGTAGTCTATGGGGAAATTTTGTGATCAAGGTGTTTTCGTGTTGCTTGATGCTTGACTAATTCTACTGCTAATTGGATTGCTGCTTTCATGCTTGTCGGGTCAGCAATACCCTTTCCCGCAATATCAAAGGCTGTTCCGTGGTCTGGTGAAGTCCGTACATAAGGTAAACCAATGGTAGTATTTACAGCCCGATCAAAAGCCATTAATTTAACAGGAATTAAACCTTGGTCGTGATAAAGTGCTAAATAAGCATCAGCGGGATTTTTGACCTCACCATTTCCATACCAAGCCAGACCTGGTTTTACCCACATTGTATCTGGTGGTATTGGTCCTTCTAACTGATTTAGGGAGTTTTTGGCGTGGTGTTTTTGGCGTTCTGACTCCAACCAGGGAATTAACCAGTCTATTTCTTCCGTTCCCAATTGTCCCATCTCTCCACTGTGGGGATTTAAACCGGAGATCACAATTCTCCAATTTTTCAGCCCAAAATCATTTTCCAAACACTGTACCAGCAAATCTAGTTTTTTTGTTAATAATTCTGGCGTTAATGTATTGGGTACTTGACATAAGGGAATATGTGTGGTGGCAAGTAAGGTACGGAGTGTCCAACCGGTAAAAGGAGATCGTGCCACAAACAACATTCCAAACCGGTCTTTGGAGATATTAAAGCCGGTCTTAGCGGCTAAAAGTTCCGTTTGTCCCGGATAATTGTAACCTGCGGCTTTCCAGGCTGATTTAGCAATAGGTCCTGTGACAATTCCATCAAATTCACCCGCCAAAGTGTGAGATATAGCATATTCCATATAAGCAAAACTCGCCGCGCCACTGTCCGCATTACCCACACCCGTGACAATTTTACCAACAGTAGGTAGGTCAATAATAGACAAATCAGCGGGATTTGCCAAAACTAGATCATTATCAATATTTTTACTGATATTTTCATAAGTTATAGTTATTAAATTCCTGCTACCTACTACCACCAGATCGCAATTTTGAGTCACTTGTGGATCTGCTAAAGCCTTCAAAATTACTTCCTGTCCGATACCAGCCGGATCTCCTAGCGTTAATACCAACCGTGGGCGTTTATTTTCATTAGTCATGTTGGTTAATTGGTAATGGGTAATGGGTAATTGGTAATTGGTAATTGGTAATTGGTAATGGGTAATTGGTAATGGGTAATTGGTAATAACTCTACCTCCTCAACTGTCCCCTGTCACCTGTCCCCTGTCACCTGTCCCCGTGGCGTAGCACCTGTCCCCTGTCCCCTGTTCCCTGTTCCCTGTTCCCTGTTCCCAAATTGGTTTAGAATGATTAACAAAGGTCTAACTCGATAGTTCTGATAGACTGAGTTGAGCCGACAAACAGGAAACATAAATCAATCATCCACAAAGGAGAATTGCAGCAAATGAGCGGTGAAATGTTAAATGCAGCTATATTGTCTTTTAGTCTCATCTTCGTAGGTTGGGCTATCGGTGCTTTGTTACTGAAAATTCAAGGTGCGGAAGAATAGAGCCAATTCAAGATATTTGTGACATTATGGTGCGTTCGCAACGCACCCTACAAAACTACAAAATAAAATGTCAATCTTGAGTTTTCATTTTCCAACCTGGTTTGACTACCTGACGACTACGTGCAATTACCAAGGCATCATCGGACACATCTTCTGTCACCGTTGAACCTGCGGCGATGTAGACATCATTCCCGATAGTAATAGGTGCAACTAGAACACTATTAGAACCGGTTTTGGTACGATCGCCAATAATTGTTCTATGCTTATTCACACCGTCATAATTAGCAGTAATTGTCCCCGCACCGACATTTACCTGAGTTCCGGCGGTCGTATCACCTAAATATGAGAGATGTGACACATTAGTGCGATCGCCCAATTGAGTGTTTTTCAACTCGACAAAGTTACCAATTCTACAACCTACACCCACATTAGCATGACCGCGTAAATGGGCATAGGGTCCAATGCGGGTATTATTCTGAATAATACTATCCGTGACTACAGAATATAGGACAGTGACATTTTCACCCAAGTTGCTATTTTCAATTAAACTCCCCGGTCCAATGCGACTACCAGACTTAATTACCGTCTTCCCACGCAAATGGGTTTGAGGTTCAATAATCACATCTGGCTGTAATTCCACAGTTTCATCAATAGTAATACTAGCAGGGTTAATTAATGTCACACCTGCTAATAACCATTTTGCCTGAATGCGTCTTTGGAAAATATCATTAGCCGTCGCTAATTGTAATCTATCGTTAATTCCCAAAATTTCTTGGTAATCTTGAACATCTACCGCCATTACCTTACCCACCTGAGTTACAGCGTCAGTGAGGTAATATTCTTTTTGGGCATTATTAGCTTGTAAATGTGGTAACATCTTAGCCAAATCTGGCCAACGAAAGCAGTAAATACCAGCATTTACCCGATCATTTTCTCTTTGAATAGGAGTGCAATCTTTATCCTCAATTATTTTTTGGACAATACCTTCACTATTACGAAAAACCCTACCATAACCTTGAGGATTTGCCAATTGTGCAGTCAGAATAGTACAGGAATTATGATTTTCTTGGTGAGTTTGTAAGAGAGCTTTCAGAGTTTCAGTTCGCAACAAAGGGACATCACCATTTAAAATTAATAAATCCCCAGTATAATCTTGTAAATAGGGAAGTAATTGTTGGATAGCATGACCCGTACCTAATTGTACAGTTTGTTCCACAAACTCCACGCCATGAATTGAATCAATAGCCGTTTTTACTTCCTGAGACTGATAACCAACAATCACTAATTTGCGTGAAGGTGAAAGGGGTTCAGCACTTTCAATAACGCGTTCCACCAAAGATTTTCCACCCAAAGAATGTAAAACCTTAGGCAGATTAGATTTCATTCTTGTTCCTTTTCCTGCCGCGAGAATTGCTACAACAACCATAATTAGCTATCAGTAATTTTGCGATAAATGCCTTTTTGACTTGCTCCCTTCCAGGCGATATCATATCAGTTAATCATCTGTAGTGGAAGTCCCAGAAAAATTTTAGATAATTCCCGCTATCACGACTGACGCAAAATACCTCTCCTTAAACCCCCTTTCCTTCGCGCTCTTCGCTCCTTCGTGGTTCATTTCTCCCCTGCTGACCATAAAACAAAAGACGCAGAAAACGGCTCTGTAGTGCCTCTGCGCCCGTACCCAGAAAAAACCCTTAAACCATCTCACCAAGCCTGTACAGTAGGCTGTGCTTGAGGCTGGAACATAAACAGAGAATAAACCACATCACGGCGGATATTCACCATCATATCCAAGAACAACTCATAACCCTCGCTCTTGTACTCAATTAGCGGATCTTTTTGCCCGTAACCACGCAAGCCAACGGACTCACGCAAAGCATCCATTTGTTGCAGATGTTCCCGCCACAAAGTATCAATGCGCTGAAGAATAAAAAAACGTTCCGCTTGGCGCATTAATCCTGGTTGAATCTGGTCAATTTGCGCTTCTTTGAGATCATAAGCAATTCGCGCTTGTTCATGGAGGAAAGCTTTAATTTCCAAAATTCCCATATCTTCCAACTGGCTAGACTGCATATCAGCCAGCAAGTAAACAAACTCTTTTACCTTATTCACCAACTTCTCCAATTCCCATTCTTCCGAAGGTAAATCAGGGTTAATGTAATAATCAACGATGTCGTCCATGGTTTTTGCAGCGTATTTGATCACCTGTTCCTTCAAATCTTCGCCTTCCAAGACCCGACGACGTTCCGCATAAATAGCCCGACGTTGGTTATTCATGACCTCGTCATACTCAAATACCTGTTTACGGATATCGTAGTAATAGGTTTCTACCTTTTTCTGCGCGCCTTCTAAGCTGCGAGTCAACATACCCGACTCAATAGGCATATCTTCTTCGACTTGAAATGCATTCATCAATCCAGCAACGCGATCGCCCCCAAAGATGCGTAATAGGTTATCCTCTAAACTGAGGAAAAATCTTGTAGTTCCGGGGTCGCCTTGTCTTCCTGCCCGTCCGCGTAATTGATTATCAATCCGTCGTGATTCGTGGCGCTCTGTACCAATGACGTGCAAACCGCCTCGTTCTACCACTTGATCATGTTCACTGCTGGTAAATTCTTCATATTCACGTTTAACCTGTTGGTAAGCCGCCCGCAATTTTTGAATTACCACATCATCCGTAGGGGCTTTTTCCGCCGCTACAGCCACTTTATCTTCTGCTTCCAACTCCGGTAAACTACGTTCGCCGTAAGCCTTGACAGCCGCCTCTACCGCCGCTTTTAAAAGCTGTTCTGTTTCCTTTGTTAATTGGGTGGGAAAAATTTCTGGAGAAGCCCGCCAAGTTTTCACCTTTTTTCCCGGTACAAAACCCTGTCCACCACCGCTACCACCTATAGGTAGTCCAGAAGCCCTTTGGATACCAAAATTATCATCATCTTCTGGTCTGACAATGCGAGGCATAAAGTATTCCCGCAGTTTCAACCTGGCCATATACTCAGAGTTACCGCCGAGAATGATATCTGTACCTCGTCCCGCCATATTAGTAGCTATAGTTACAGCCCCGCTGCGTCCAGCTTGGGCGATAATTTCCGCTTCTCGTTCTACGTTTTCTGGTCTAGCGTTCAGTAACTCATGGGGAATTTCCATTTCTTTGAGGAGTCGGCTGAGGAGTTCAGATTTTTCGACACTAGTTGTCCCCACTAACACAGGTCTACCATTTTCGTGCATTTCGGCACATTCTTTAGCGATCGCTCTCCATTTCCCTGATTCGGTTTTAAACACCATATCAGATAAATCTTCTCGTCTTCTGGGCTGATTTGTGGGGATAATTGTAACTTCTCGTTTATAAATCTTTTCAAATTCCACTTCTTCGGTTTTTGCAGTTCCCGTCATTCCCCCCAACTTGGGATACAGCAAAAACAGGTTTTGATAGGTAATGGTCGCTAGAGTTTGGGTTTCTGGCTGAATTTCTACCCGTTCTTTGGCCTCGATTGCCTGGTGTAATCCATCACTCCAACGCCTACCGGGCAATACCCGCCCCGTAAATTCATCTACAATCACAACTTCATCATTGCGGACAATATAATTGACATCTTTGAGGAACAATTCCTTAGCTTTAATGGCATTGAAGATAAAATGCGCCCAAGGGTCTTCTGGGTCAAATAAATCTGTCACACCTAGTTGATTTTCTGCTTCAGCAAAACCCTCATCTGTCAAAAGAACATTACGATCCTTTTCATTAACTTCGTAATGTTCATCTTTTTTGAGAGTAAAAGAAATTTCCGCAGCTTGTAAATATTTTTCCGTAGGTCTTTCCACCTGACCAGAAATAATCAGGGGTGTCCGGGCTTCATCAACTAAAATTGAATCTACCTCGTCAATGACGCAGAAATTAAATGGCCGTTGTACCACCTCGGACATGGAGGTAGCCATATTATCCCGCAGGTAATCAAAACCGATTTCGCTGTTGGTTACATAAGTAATGTCACAATCATAATTTTTCTTGCGTTCACTGGGGGTCATTGTAGACTGAATTAGCCCCACACTCAAACCCAAGAACCGATGTACTTGACCCATCCATTCCGCGTCCCGACGGGCTAGATAATCGTTAACAGTGATTACGTGGACACCCTTACCAGTCAAGGCATTTAAGTAACTCGGTAAAGTCGCTACCAAGGTTTTTCCCTCACCGGTTTTCATTTCCGCAATTTGCCCATTATGCAGAATAATACCACCTTGTAATTGAACATCAAAGTGGCGCAATCCCAAAACACGCCGTCCTGATTCCCGAACCACAGCAAAAGCTTCTGGCAAAATATCATCTAGGGTTTCACCCTTAGACAGCCGTTGTTTAAACTCGACGGTTTTAGCCTTTAACTGTTCATCAGAAAGCGGCTTAATATCTTCCTCTAAGAGGTTAATTTCTGTAATGTCAGGTTGGTATTTTTTAAGTTTACGAGCGTTGGGATCGCCCAACAAGAGTTTTAGCATGGCAGTTTATAGAATTAAATCAAGAAGGATGGAGATTCAAGCTTTGGCTATATGATTATAGACGTTTAATCTAACCCAGCCGCTTTGCTTATGGGTGGGTGGAAAATGAGAATTTACTCAAAAACCGAATTAAAAAACTGATCACTTATATACAATGAGTGGTTTTAATTATTATTTTAATATTGAAGCTGCCTAATCGTAACATTTTGCCGTGAGAAATTATGTTTCGCGCAAGGGCGCAAAGTAAGAGTTTAGAGGATTTGCACTGTGGGTACTGGTAACCAAAAATCCCCATACCAAGCCCATAGCCACACTTGAGGCAAAAATTACTAACATAACGATGAGTAGCTGGCGTTTTAGTCGTTGGTGGGATTTACTTTTAACTAAATTTGGCATAAAGTTGAGAGTGGGAATGTTTATTTATTTGTGAGCAGCGTGTAGGGGAAAAGTTGCTAAAATTTGATTAACTGTATAATGTTTGTTTTAATAATGTTTGTTTTACCATTGGATACCGAATCATGATTAACAACCTCTCAGATTAGTTGACAAATTTTGGTGTTGCTGATGCCATTTACTGACCAAAAAACATGAATCGCTGATGACAAAATTCAGAATTGTCTAACTTCCTACAGGTAAGAAAATCGTCAACACTTCGCCATTTTGAGGACGTTGACGGACAATCAACTTGCCACCAATTGCTTGAAATAAATGCTTAGTTGCAGCTATATTTAAAGTGATTGCTCCTGTTTCTGGTTGGAACATTAATAATTGACCTAAAGATTTACGAATTGGTGGTGTTGTCATGGAGCTTTGGGGATCTTGACAATTAAACTGAGGTGACAATTGTAATTTTAGTTGATCACCAGCGGTCATTACTTGGACTTGAATACAACTACCGGGAGGTAAACTGCGGGTAAAATTCTCCATTAAACCTGTGAGTACCCTGTCTAGCATAGCAGGATTACTAACCACCGTTGGCAGTTGCTTAGGTAAGACCACATTTAAAGTTAAATTACGGCGAGTTGCTGCTTGTTGCCAACGGGGAATACTTTGCTCTAATACTTGATCTAAACACATCGGTGTTAGTTGAGCATGGGCGGCCTGGGAAAATTTTGAGCCTAGGGGTTGTTGGGATAAGTTTTCTAATTCGGCTGCCTTAAATAATAACTCCATCCGGTCAATTTGATCAGTACATTCATGATCAATAACTTCTAACCGACTGATAACATTGAGGGGTAAATCCTGGCGTTTTAATAGCAACCGTGTCATCATCCGAATTGTTGTTAACGGAGTGCGGACCTCATGGGCGAAAGCTTGTAGTAATTCTACATCAGGACGAGATGGATGTTTTGGCGGTGGAGTAGGTGAAGGAACAGGTGATAAAGTATGGGTAACTTGTGGATTACTTTCTGAGATAGTTAATTCCTGGAGTAATAATTTACTAAATTGAATGATAGTGTGATACTCTGGTGCAACTAAAGGATAGTTTTGGACTTTAGTATCTAAATCAGCAAACAATTCTGGATTAGTTAAAACTACCCTAGAACCTAAAGATTGCCAAGCCTGTTGTACTATTTCTGGTTCAAAGGAAAATAAAAATTCTTTCTGACCAGATTCAAGTTCGGACAAAACCAGCACTAATCTAAATTTATCTGTGAATACTAAACAAAACTGCTCTGCTGCCAGGGGATCAGCCGGTAATAAAGGTAAAATAGATTCTTGGAAAGTGGGACTATCAGGAGAAATAGTTTCTATATTATTAATAATATTAATATTATTAATAATATTTAGATTCTGGGGGATTTCTGAGGGGATGATGAACGGCATCAAAGCCAAAGGGTTAAAAGGTTTTGCTGTAAAAGTTATTGTTTGTAAATGTTGTGTTAATTGTGGGTGACTAAATAAAGGCGCTGGTGCGGCTAATACCAAACCTGGGGTAGTATGGGGTAAAGTCGTAGCCAGGGACTGGAAAAAACCCAACAGCAGGTTTTCTGTGGCCGCGAGACTGACACGCCATTGATGTTCGGCCTTAGCCGTGGAACAGTCAGCCATAGGAGACTGACTTGAAGATAAAACTTCCTTGAGACTTGGCAAAATCCATTTGTACACAGGTTTTTGTCCCTTGATTGCAGAATTGCTACAGTAGCTAAGGGTGGCTAGGGATATCTTTGCACCTTATAATCATGGGATTATAGACTTTGGTGTGAAGAAGTCAAAGTGGTACAACCGAACAATTAAGGTGCAATTTCCTCAAGTTTCGACTTTTAAGCGTCAAGTCTCAGGTAACAGAGTGTAATTACCCATTATGAATCTGTTATTAATTAAAATAACCTGGCGGTTTCTAGTCGCCAGGGTACTGTTAATGAGTAGCTTGTTGGATTAAAGTATCTAACTCCTGCTGCATTTTGCTTCTAACTAACTCGTAACATTCATTAACATAGGTGCGATCGCTTGCGGCTTCTTTTCCATAGCGTGGGAACACAATCGGGGGACAAACCCTAGTATAGATAGATATGGGTAAAGGAATATTAGGTAATGGACCAAAAGCCAGTCCCCAAGGTAATCCCAGGTAAATAGGGAAAACTAAAGGATCAACCCCAAACAACCAAGGTATCCCCATGTTATGGAACTGTCGCATGATATCATATATATCAGCCACGACAATCAGGGTGTCATGTGAACCCCAGGAAATCGCTGGCACAATAGGGACATTTTCCCGCAGAGCTAACTTAATAAACCCCTGACGTTGAGCAAAGTAAATTTTATCTCGCATTGCATGGGGTCGAAACACATCCTCAGCGCCTCCAGGATAGACTAGGACACTAGCACCAGACCGCAAAGCCGTATAAGCCATTTTGGGATGCGCTCTGATTGCACCCGCTTTCATTGCCATTTCTGCCGCTGGTGGAAATACATCCCAAACTTTGGGGTGCATTAAACCATAAATCTGTCTTTCCACACCAAAGCGACGAAACCAGTCATATAACATCATTGATGTATCTGGAGATGCAAGTCCGCCATTATGAGAACCGACAACGAGAATTTTTTCATCTGGGACATTTTCCCAGCCACTGGTTTGGACTCGAAAGTAGAAGTTATATAACAAGCCCAATATGGGCATCATAGACTCGATGAACTTTGGATCTCGTTGATCCAATGACCACCCTGTATTAGTCTTTTGAAGATGTTGCAGTTTTAACATCAGGAAATTTGATCAGGATTTACACGGATGAAATAATCCGTTATTTTGCAGTTTTATCTAGCCTAACGTAAGCTTTCCAATATTTCCCGTACTCCGACTAAACATCCTCTAATACTACACAGGTTCTCAGTTTGGCAAATCACTAACTAGCTACTAACTTTAGTCTAACTAAGAGTATAGGATTTATGCAAAATGTGGCTGATAGCCCAGGTGGCGTAGCTATAAACGTTATTATATAGGTGGGGTAGCTCATGAATTACCCTACTTCTGCTCTGTTTTGGGTAAGTTCATTGACAAATTACGTTATCAACCTAAAGGGGTGTAGAAATAACATGAAGACTTTGAGACCATTGACAATTGTTCCCTTGGGGTTAGCAATAAGTTTATTGCTTAATGAGGCTAGTTTTGCCAAACCCCCAATTACTGAAATTAAAAATCCTCTCCAGATAGACCCAATAATTTTAACTGGTATGTCCGGGGGAACAGTTAACACTGATTGCGGGTATATTTCCACTACACCTAGTCAAGTGATTGAGATGACAGATTCAGTACCATATCTACAGTTAAGAGTAGAGAGTGAAGGACAGGCAACGCTATTGATTGATGGTCCAGGAGGGCGGTTCTGTGTACTTAGTAATGATGATCTGAAAAGTAAACCAAAACTCTCTGGTTACTGGACTAAGGGAAAATACTCAGTGTATGTCGGTGAATTATCGAAACAAAATTATAACTATACCCTTTCTATTTCACAACAACAACAAAAATAACAATTTTAGCTTTGTTACCGGATAAATTTTGTGGGGTGGTAATCTGGTCTGGGCAACAACTTAGTCAGTATCCTTGTGGATTATTAAGTATAATAGACTCACGCCAATCTTGGCTGAGGTTATTTGCAGCAATCAGATTATGAGAGTCTCAAGTTTTGGCAACAAATTGGACTCCTAACATGATATTGGTATTACAGTGACTCAATTTCTATGATAAGTTCACAAATGTTATGGGTTGTCCAAAGCTATTAATAGCAGAGATAACAGCCTAATACAGTCATTCTGTAGAAGGATTGTTTTTTGTCTAACCAACTCTTAATTACCTATAAATAGCATCGGACTCCACTGGAGTTAGAAGGTATGAAGGTAATTATGTCTCAACTATTTTCGGTAATGCCAAAATTTTGCCAACAATAATTAATGCTAATAGCTATTAGCAAAGACAAATCACCCATCAGTCATGAACAGTATAGAAATTTAGTATCGCTATCAAAACTTGTGTTAATGATCAAAATCTTGAAGGGGAAATATGTTTAGAAGACTAATTGGGGTTGTTGTGGTTACTATGTTGCTGACATTGCAGATGCTTGTCGGTAGTGCAACAGCGGTAGAACTAGATGAAGCTATCCGCACAGTACCATTAAATGCCCAGGGCGATACCGTTGTCCTCAGTTTAGAACAAGTCAAAGAAGGGAAACGATTATTTAATTACGCTTGCGCTCAATGTCATGCGGGTGGAGTTACTAAAACTAATCAAAACGTGGGACTTGAACCAGAAGCTTTAGCAGGTGCCTTACCCAACCGCAATAATATCGAAGGATTGGTGGACTATATGAAAAATCCCACCACCTATGATGGTGAAATAGAGATTTCTGAACTCCACCCCAGTATCAAGAGTGCGGATACTTTCAAAGTCATGCGAAATCTGACGGAGGAAGACTTGAAAGCAATTGCTGGACATATTCTCTTAGAACCAAAAGTTGTTGGTACAAAATGGGGCGGTGGTAAGATTTATTACTAACCATACCAGAATACAGTCAAATAATCAATAATAGAGCTTATGTGAATTAAGTGGAAAAAAACCTTGTAATTCCGTTGATAATTGCCAAAATCATCGTTTTGGGCAACTCTGGAAACCTAATAAAACAGCAAGAGTTGTGAAGTCACATATTACTCACATAAGGCATATAATACATAGTAAGGGTAGAATTACCTTGCCCTTACTTTTTGTAAATTTAGTTAAATAATAATCATAAATTTCCAAGAATTAACCATATTAATACTTAATATTTTTCCATACACAACAGCTTAAAAAAAGGACGAAAAAACAAAACCCCCACTAAATAAATAGAGGGGGTGATGTGATTGTAAAAAATAAACCTGGCATCGAGCTATTTTGACATGGGGCTACCCCCAAACTATCGTCGCCGCAGCAGCGTTTCACCTCTGAGTTCGGGAAGGGATCAGTGTGGTTCCACCGCGCCATAGACACCAGGAAAGCCTGATGATTTTGGATTTTGGATTTTGGATTTTAGATTGCAGAAAATAATTCAACATGGTTCACAGAAACTTAACAACTGATATTATTCTCAACTAGGGAAACTAATTATCAATCTTTTATAATTCCCAAAATTGGAACTTTTAGTTTCTACATTGTTGGCAAATAATCCAAAATCTAAAATCTAAAATCTAAAATTCACAAAACCCTGAAGACTGCATTTGAGAACGAGAAATCACAATAAGAATTAAGAATATAGAGGTCAAGCCCTCGGTCTGTTAGTACTCCTTTGCTACATACATTACTGTACTTCCACATAGAGCCTATTAACGGGTGT